>NZ_CBAICG010000026.1:0-51198 GCF_964715405.1 Solirhodobacter sp.
ATGAGCACGAGTCCGTCCGAAAACCAGCTTGCCGCCATGACGGCGGCTGCGAAAGCCCGAAACCGGAGCACTTTGCCCGAACGCAGCCTCACCGCAACGATCAGGCAGCCAAATCGGCGCAGCCGAAGCGCTTGATCAGACGTTCCCTCACATTTCAATGTCCGCCCCGCCCCGCGCGACGGCCCACCCCCATCGTGGATCACCGCCTAAAGCGCGGCGCGGTTTCCGGCTCGCTGCACGGGTGGGAAATCCGGGCCCTACCGCGTCATCGCCTGTTTGAAGGCGGGGCGGTCGCGCATCATGGAAAGGTAGTCGCTGAGCCGGTGCTGGGTGATCGGGAACTTGGCGGCGAGCGCCCAGTTGCCGCAGTGGGTCAGGATGATGTCGGGCACCGTCATCACCTCGCCCATCAGGAAGGGGCCTTCCGAGAAGCGGTCCATCAGGGTTTTCTGGCTGCGCTCGAACTCCCATTTGAGGGAATCCTTGATCGAGGCCATGCGCAGTTCCTCGGGCAAAATGAAGCTGTGGCGGGCGGCCATCCAGAGCGCGGCATCGAATTCATCCAGCAGGAACTGGGTCAGGCTGTCCTGCCGCGCGCGGTCGAGCGTGCCGGCAGGATGGGTGAACTGCCCGTGCTTGTCGGCGAGGTACTGGATGATCGCGGTGGAATCGGTGATCGGGGTGCCGTTGTCGATCAGCACCGGCACCTTGCCCGCCGGGTTGAAGGCCACCACGCCTTCGGATCGGGGGGCGGCGGCGATGTGTTCGAAGGGCTGGCCAAGTTCTTCCAGCATCCAGAGCACGCGAAGCGCCCGGCTGGTGCGGGTGCCGATGACGGTATAGCCGGTGTGCGACATGGGTTATCTCCTGGCGAGCATGGCAAGGCGGATCAGCGCGCGCTCGATCACCGCCATCTGGGGGGCGCGCTGCGAGGATCGCAGCGACAGGTCGGTGTCGATCAGGATCGACAGCGCCTGTTCAAGGCGCGGGCGGCCCCAGCGTTCAGCCTGGCGCTGCATGCGGTCGCGGCGCGGACCGAAGACCGGGGGGCGCATCCGGGCCAGGCCCGCGGCCGCGCCGCCGGGGTCGCAGGCGGCGGCGTGCAGGGCGCGGAAATGCCGGGTGGCGCCGATGCAGAGGGTGACGGCGTTGACGCCCTGGCCTTCGAGCCGCCGCATCAAGGGGCCGATCTTCTGGTGTTCGGCGTCGGCCACGACGGCGAGGACGTCGTCAACCTCGGCCTCGATCGTGGCGGGGGCGAGGGCCTGCACTTCGGCGGGGGTCAGGGGCGTGGGGTCGCGCCATTTGTAGAGGCCGATCTTCTCGATCGTCTGGCGGAAATCGCCGGGGTCAAGCTCGCGCGAGAGCGAGAGAAGGTCGGTCATCGCCTCGCGGCCGATGTCGCGCAGACCGGCGGCGGCCAGCATCGCCTCGACCTCGTCCCGCCCCGGCGGGTCGTCGTAGAGGCCGAGCGCGTAGGCGGCGGGGTGCGGCTCGAACAATTTGCGCAGCGCGGATTTGGCGGGCAGCGAACTGGAGGCGGTGACGATGATCGCGGCATCGCCGGGGCGCCAGTCCTTCAGCGCAGCGGCGATGGTGTCAGCCAGCGTGTCGGTGGCGTCTTCCACGAAGGCGGCACGGGCGCCGGGGAAGAAACCCTGCGCCTTCACCGCGTCGATCAGCCGGGCCGGATCCTTGCGCAACTCCGACGCCGGGATGCGGGTCAGCCGCATTTCCGACTCGGCGTTCGGGCCGAGCAGGGCGGCGAGCGCGTCCTGCCGTTTCAGCGCCACCCGCATCGGGTCGGCGCCGTAGATCAAGAGGCCGCAGCGTTTCGGGTCGGGGCGGCCGAGTGTGCGCGCGAGGTCCGCCGCGGCCAGCTTCATTTCGCCCAGGCCCCGGCCGAGGCGACGAGCTGGGTCACCAACTGGTCGGCGAGGATCGTCATCAGGCTGGAATTCGCGGCTTCTTCGTCGGTCAGCGTGGAAACCGGGGTGCCCGCGGCGGAGTAGGAGGTGAAGCTGTCGGCGGTGCCCTGCGTCAGCACCTTGCCGGTGGCGGCGTCGCGCAGGGTGTAGGCGACCGACCCGGTCAGATCGTAGCGGGTGATGGCGTTCGACGTGGTGATGCCGACGCCGGTGGTGCGGGTGGTGATCTTGTATCCCAGCAGGAACCGCGGCACGTCGGCACCGCCGAGTTTGTCCTCGATCTCGGCGACCAGGTCGAAGCTGTTCTTGTCGGTCGGGTCATCGGGGCGCAGGCCGCCGAGCAGGCTCGCCGCGGGCCCCCCGGGCGCAAAGGCCGGGGTGAAGCCGCAGGCGGCGAGCGGCAGGGCCGCCATCAGTTTCAGCAGGGTGCGGCGGTCAGACGACGACATTGACGATGCGACCCGGCACGACGATGAGCTTTTTCGGGCTGCGGCCTGCCAGCACCTTCCGCACAGTCTCATCCGCCAGCACGCGGTTTTCAACCTCCGCCGTCGGCGTCTCTTTCGGCACGCTGATTTCCGCCACGCGCTTGCCGTTGATCTGGATCGGGAGGGTCACGTGATCCTCGATCAGCATCGCCGGATCGGGTTTGGGCCAGGGCGCCTGCGACACCAGCCCGTCGCCGCCCAGCATCGCCCAGATGTCTTCGGCCAGATGCGGCGTCATCGGCGACATCAACTGCGCCATCACCCGCATCGCGGTGCGCTTGGCCCCGGCGCTGGCGTCGGAGCGTTGCACGGCGTTGGCGAAGGTATAGAGCGCGGCGACGGCCTTGTTGAAGGCGAAGCCCTCGATGCCCTGAGTCACGTCGGCGATGGTGCGGTGCATGGTTTTCAGCAAGGGCATGTCCTGCGACGCATCGCCCGCGCCGCGGGTGTCGACCTCGTAAGCCAGCCGCCAGACGCGGGCGAGGTGCTTGAACGCAGCCTCGGCGCCGGAGGCCGTCCATTCCACATCGCGCTCGGGCGGGGAGTCGGACATCACGAACCAGCGCGCGGTGTCGGCGCCGAAGGCTTGGACGATGGAGACCGGGTCGACGACGTTCTTCTTGGATTTGGACATCTTGGCGGAGGGTGTGACTTCGACCCTCTGGTTGGTGCCCCTAAGGAACACACCAGTGTCCCGATGTTCCACCTCTTCAGGGTAGTGGTAGATCCGTCTTGCTTCTGCAAAAAAGCCCGGGTCGCTGGGGGCGAAGGTGAAATCGCCGAACGTACCGCCACTGTAAGTGGCGTAAATCTCGTGCGTGACCATGCCTTGGGTGAACAATGCGTTGAACGGCTCGATGGCTTTCGCGGGCAGGTGGCCGGTGGCGTGCATCGCGCGGGCGAAGAAGCGGGAGTAGAGGAGGTGGAGAATCGCATGCTCCACCCCGCCGATGTATTGGTCGACGTTCATCCAGTAGGCGCATTCGGCGGCGTCGGTGGGCGTGGCGGCGTGGGGTGCGGTGAAGCGGGCGTAGTACCAGGACGAATCGACAAAGGTATCCATCGTGTCGGTTTCGCGCCGCGCCGCTGCGCCGCAGCGCGGGCAGGTGCAGTCGCGCCACGTCGGGTGACGGTCCAGCGGGTTGCCGGGCACGTCGAAGGTGACATCGTCGGGCAGGCGGACGGGCAGGTTTTCCTTGGCTTCCGCGACCACGCCGCAGGTGGGGCAGTGGATGACCGGGATCGGGCAGCCCCAGTAGCGCTGGCGGCTGATGCCCCAGTCGCGCAGGCGGAAGTTGGTGACGCCGTGGCCGATGCCCTGCGCCTCGGCGTAAGCGATGGCGGCGGCGATGGCTTCTTCGGCGTTCTGCACCTTCTCGCCTACGAATGTGCCGAACGTTATTGGGTCCTTCAAATATTGGACCAACTCATATTTCGGAGGAACGAACGCTTGCGGCAGTTTGTCCGGAACAGGCTCCCCGATGAACCAGAATGCTAGCTTGATTGGGAGGCCGTACTTGCTGGCGAACTCGAAGTCGCGCTGGTCATGGGCGGGGCAGCCGAAGATGGCGCCGGTGCCGTAGTCCATCAGGATGAAGTTGGCGATCCAGACCGGAAGTTCCCAGGTCGGGTCCATCGGGTGCTTGACCCGGATGCCGGTGTCGAAGCCGACCTTTTCGGCAGTCTCGATGGCCTCTTCCGAGGTGCCGCCCCGGCGGCATTCGGCGACGAAGGCGGCGACGGCGGGGTTCGTCGCCTCCAGCGCCCTGGCCAGCGGATGGTCGGGCGCGATGGCGGCGAAGCTGGCGCCCAGCAAGGTGTCGGGGCGGGTGGTGTAGACCTCCAGCTTCTCGAAACCGTCCGGCGCGCCGACGGTATGGAACGCGAATTGCAGCCCGCGCGACTTGCCGATCCAGTTCGCCTGCATCAGGCGCACCTTTTCGGGCCAGTCCTTCAGGGTGTCCAGCGCCTCCAGCAGATCCTCGGCGTAGTCCGAGATGCGGAAGAACCACTGCGTCAGTTCGCGCCGTTCCACCGGCGCGTTGGAGCGCCAGCCCTTGCCCTCGATCACCTGCTCGTTGGCCAGCACGGTCATGTCGACCGGATCCCAGTTCACCACCGCCGCCCTGCGGTAGACCAGACCCTTTTCCATCATGTCGATGAACATCGCCTGCTGCTGGCCGTAGTATTCCGGGTCGCAGGTGGCGAATTCGCGGGACCAGTCGATCGACAGGCCCAAGGGCTTCATCTGCGCGCGCATGTCGGCGATGTTGGCGTAGGTCCAGGTTTTCGGGTGGCCGCCACGTTCCATCGCGGCGTTTTCGGCCGGCATCCCGAAGGCGTCCCATCCCATCGGGTGCAGCACGGAAAACCCGCAGGCGGATTTGTGGCGGGCGACGACATCGCCCATCGTGTAGTTGCGCACGTGGCCCATGTGGATGCGCCCCGAGGGGTAGGGGAACATTTCCAGCACATAATACTTCGGCCGCGCCGGGTCGTGATGCGCGCGGAAGATCCCCGCCGCATCCCAGGCGGCTTGCCATTTCGCTTCGGTGACGGCGGGTTCGTAGCGCGACATGCGGAGGGCCTCGTTCGGGAAAGCTGCGCGCCGTTATACAAGCGCGGCGGCCGAGGTCCAGCCCGCGCCCGTCACCGCAAGGCGGCGGATGTCAGAGCTTGCCGTCCTGGATGCGCAGCTCGCGCGCGCGGGTCAGGATCGCATCTTCGATGGCGCGCACGGTTTCCACCGCGACCGGGCCGCCGCCCTTAGATTCCATCGCGATGTTCAGCGAGCGCGCGTCGAGCGCGGGATCCTGCACGTAGATCGTGGCGCGGTAGGCGCGGCCACCGCCGGGCGGCGTGCCATAGCCGGTGACGATGACGCCGGTGAACGGGTCAACCGATTCGACCGGCAGGAAGTTCAGCACGTCGAGCGCGGCGTTCCAGATGTACTTGTTCACGCGCACGGATGTGTTGGGGTCGGTCGACTTCGAGAACAGGTCGCCCAGCTTGCCGGTGGGCTTTGACGCGGGGCCGCCCCGGAAGTCGGCCTGGCCGCCGGTCGGAGCGGCGTCGACGGGCGTCGGTGCGTTGCGGCTGAACATGCCGCAACCACTGATCGAAAGAACCAGACCGATTCCAAGGCACGCGCGTAATTTGCGTGGAAACTGCATCGGCTCGGTCCTTCAACTGATCTCGGGCCTGTCTAGCCGAGGGGGACCGGCCAAACAAGGGTCTTCGCGGTTACGCCCGGGGCGCGGACGCAGCAGAAAAGCCACAGGGGTCGGGCGTCATGAATGCTTCATTTGATCCCGGCGGGGCGGGCGGAGGATGAGGTGCCAACCCAAGACGACTTTCGGCGGATTGGGCCTAAGTGTCATCAATCATTCATGAAAGTCTGAACCCCATGCGCAAGCTCCTCATCGCGACGACCGCGCTGACCATGCTCGCAGGCGCAGCCTCGGCCGACGTCACGCTCGTCGGTCTTGGCTATTTCGGCCTGCAGTACAACAGCAAGCCGTCCGCCGGCAAACAAAAGACCCAACTGCTTGACCGCCTTCAGATCGACATCAAGGCGAGCAAGAAGACGGACAGCGGCCTGACCTTCTTCGGCAAGTTCCGCATCCGCAGCAACCAGTATCAGACCAAGCTGCCGGATGGGTCGACCTCGATCAACGCCGGTCAGGTGGGTGTCAGCGCCGGCGGCCTGTCAGTTGCCGTCGGCAACGTGTCGGACGCCATCGACGCGATGAACACCTACTACGATTCGGAGCTTGGCCTGTGCGCCTGCGGCGGTGAAACGCTCTCGGTTCCGATCGAAACCTATGACAAGTATCTGGGCGGCCACAACGGCGTGCTGGCGATCTACACGATGGGCGACCTCGTGGCCCGGGCGTCCTGGCAAACGAACGGCAACGCGATCGGGACCGCGGGCGAAGGCGCGCTGTCGTTCGACTACAAGGTCGGGGCGTTCAAGATCGCCGCGGGCTATGTGCATTCAGGCTCCAACGGGGCCGGCGGCTATGCCGGGTCGACGGTCGTGATTGAATACGCGCTGGGCAATTCGATGCTCGGTCTCGCGGCGGGCAACAATTCCGGCTCCTATACCGGCGGCAGCGACTTCTTCTATGGCTCGCCGACTCAACCGGCGCTGAACAAGACCATCGTCACGCTTTACGGCAGCACCAAGTTCGGCGCGACGACGGTTGAGGGCTTCGTCTCGCAGGCGGGTGGTCTCGACACCATCGCCAAGGAGCTCACGAAGACGACCTATGGCGTGAGTGCGTCCTATGACCTCGGCTCGGGCGCCGCGGTCGTCGGTTCGATCCAGACCACCCGGAAGAAGAACACCTACGTCGACCTCGGCGCCAGCTTCTCGTTCTAAGCCAGGGACTGGCTGAGTCAGGGACTGGCTGAGCCCAGACTGGCTGATCCGGGGACTGGCGAGGACATCGGCAAGAGCGGGCGTGCCCGCTCTTGCCTTTTCGGTGCCCGCCCGCGGTCCGGTGGGCCGTGGCGCGCTTGAGGCCGTCCCGAGGCGGGCCGTGGAGGGCGGGCCCGGCCCCGCGCACCCCCTCGGCCTGTGTGGCGCAACTGTGGCAAAGGTGCACCAGACAGGGCGACATTCCACGCGGCGGTCGCCAGTGCCTTGCAATGGCATTGGGGAAGCGGGAAATAGGGCCATACCCAGTTTGGACCTGTCCCAAGTTGGGCGCACCTTTGAGACAACGAGGGAAACCAAATGAAAAAGATTCTTATCGCTTCGACCGCCCTGACGATGCTGGCGGGCGCTGCTTCCGCCGACGTGACCCTGTCGGGTTCGGGCTACTTCGGCCTGCAGTACGACAACAAGAACGAAACCGCGAACGGCACGCAGAACACCCAGCTGCTCGACCGTCTGCAGATCATGATCAATGCCAGCAAGACCACCGACAGCGGCCTGACCTTCTTCGGCCAGTACCGCATCCGGTCGAACCAGTACCAAGGCGGCCCGACCCCGATCAACGGCGGTCAAGTCGGCGTGAAGGCTGGCGGCTTCTCGGTTGCCGTCGGCAACGTGTCGGACGCCATCGACGCAATGTCGCTGTTCTACAACTCGGAAGTCGGCATCTGCGGCTGCGGCGGGGAAACCATCTATGGCTGGCCCTTCGATGGCTACTCCAGCCGTGGCGAAGGCAGCAATGGCGTGCTGGCCACGTACACCGCCGGTAGCCTGATTGTTCGCGGCTCGCTGATGAGCAACGGCAACGCGATCGGGACCAAGGCTGAAAGCGCCGTGTCGGTCTTCGACAAGTTCGGCAACCTGAGCCTCGAAGCCGGCTACGTGAAGACCCCGAAAAACTTCACCGCCTATACCGCCGTGGTGGAATATGCGATGGGTTCGTCGAACATCGGCCTGGCTTATGGCAACGTGAAGTACTTTGGTGCGGCCAACTCGATCGCGACCACGACGCTCTATGGCAACACCAAGTTCGGCGCCATGACCGTGTCGGCCTTCGTGTCGTCCGCCACCAATGTCGTCCAGAAGACGACCTACGGCATCGGCGGGGCCTACGACCTCGGTTCGGGCGCGGCGATTGCCGGTTCGGTCCGCACCGACAACGGCCTGAACGGCCCGGCTCCGAAGAACACCTACGCCGATCTGGGCGTGACCTTCTCGTTCTGATCGACCGTCTGAAAGTGTTACGGAAAGAGCGGGCCTTGTGCCCGCTCTTTTCTTTTGTGCCATGCTGTGCCCAGGTTCGCCCCAACGCACGAGGGACAGATGGCGCTTGAGGATATTCGAAACAGGATCGCGGCGGCCGAAGCTGCGGCGGCGCGCGCGCCGGGGTCGGTGCAACTGATCGCGGTGTCGAAGGTGCAGCCGCCCGAACGGGTGGAGGCGGTGCTGGCCGCGGGCCAGCGGCTGTTCGGCGAGAATTATGTGCAGGAGGCGGCGGCGAAGTGGCCCGCCTGGCGCGACCGCTTTCCCGGCGTGGCGGTGCACATGATCGGGCCGTTGCAAACCAACAAGGCGAAGCAGGCGGTAGAGCTGTTCGAGGCGATCCACACGCTGGACCGGCCGAGCCTGGCCGAGAAGCTGGCCAAGCTGGCGCAGGCGCGGGGGACAAGCCCGCAGCTCTTCGTGCAGGTCAACACCGGCGCCGAGCCGCAGAAGGCCGGGGTGCTGCCGGACGCGGCCGAGGGTTTCATCGCCGCCTGCCGGGGGATGGACCTGCCCGTGGTGGGGCTGATGTGCATCCCGCCCGAGGGGCAGGATTCGTCGCCCCACTTCGCGCTGCTGGCGCGGATCGCGGCGCGCTGCGGGATTGCGGGCCTGTCGATGGGGATGAGCGGCGATTTCGAGGCGGCGATTGCGGCGGGCGCCACCCATGTGCGCGTCGGCTCGGCGATCTTTGGCGCGCGGGCCACCGCGTAGGCGGCAATTCCTCGGCGAGAAATCGGGGCCTCAGGTCAGCCAGACGCGGGCATAGGGCGGCAAGGCGATGGCGCCGCCGTGCAAATCCACCGGCAGGTCCGACAGCGCATCGTGCATCCGGGTGATTCCCTGCGCGCGGGCAATCTCGCCGGGCAGGTGCAGCCAGCTTTCGGTGACGTTGAACAGGCAGAGCACCGGCCCGGAGGGGGCATCGCGCAGCACGGCAAGGACGCCGTGCCCTTCCACCGGCACGATCCGGGTCGGCGTGCCGCCGTGCAGGGCCGGGGTGGCGGCGCGACGGGCGAGGATGTGTTTCACCCCCCGGAAGACCCGGGCGGAGGGTGTGTCGGCGGTGTGCCGGTCTGCCGCGGCGGCCCAGTCCATCCGGGGGCGGTGAATCCAGCGGCTGTCATGCGCGTGATCGGGGTCGTCCAGATACGCGCGGTCGTTCAGCATCGCCAGTTCGTCGCCCATGTAGACCAGCGGAATGCCGCCAAACCCGGCGATCAGCGCGTGGCCCATCAGGATGCGCTGCACCGCCAGATCGGCCTCGGCCGGGTCGCGCGCCTTTTCCAGCCCTGCCAGCGAGGCGAAGCTGCCCGAGATGCGTTTGTCACCCGTCGCCGGGTTTTCCTGAAACAGCGCGCCCGCGGCGAAGGAACCGGGGAAGCCGCCCTCGTAGAAATCCGACAGGAAGGCGCGATGACCGTGGCCGGTCAGGCCGACGGCGGCGGCGTCCTCGTCGGTCACCGCCCAGCCGATGTCGTCGTGGCAGCGGACGTAGGTGGCGTAGGTCGCGTTGGTCAGCCGGTCGGGGAAGTGGCTGGCCAGCACATGCGTCATCAACCGGGTGTCGCGGGTGGCCAGCGCCGACCAGAACTGCACCATCAGCGAATTGTGGTAGGCGAGGTTGCCTTCCTTGCCGTCGTGCTGGCCGCGCCCGAGGTAGGGCAGCATCTCGGCCGGGGCGACGATCGCCTCCTCCAGGTGGATCACCGCCGAGGTGGCGATGCGCGAGCAGGCCCGCAGCGCCTGCAGGATCATGTGGACCTCGGGTTCCGACTGGCAGCGGGTGCCCATGCGTTTCCACATGAAGGCGACCGCATCGAGGCGCAGCACATCCACGCCCTTGTTGGCAAGGAACAGCATGACCTGCACAATCTCCAGAAACACCTGCGGGTTGGCCCAGTTCAGATCCCACTGGTGCTCGTTGAAGGTGGTCCAGACCCATTTGCCGATCTTGGGGTAATGGGTGAAGTTGCCGGGCGCATTGTCGGGAAAGACCTCGACCAGCGTTTCGGAATAACGGTCGGGAAGGTCGGGACTGTCGAACATCAGGAAGTAATCCTGATACGTCGGGTCGCCCTTCGCGGCCTTCTTCGCCCAGGCGTGTTCCTTGGCGGTGTGGTTCAGCACCAGATCGACGCACAGGCTGATGCCGCGCGCGCGCAGGGCGGCCGAGACGGCCTCGAAATCCGCCATCGAGCCGAAGGCGGGGTTGATGGCGCGGTAGTCCATCACCGAGTAGCCGCCATCGGAATCACCGGGGCGGGGCTTCAGGCAGGGCATCAGGTGAACATAGGTGATGCCGAGGTCTTCGAGATAGTCGAGGTGGTCCAGCACCCCCTTCAGATTGCCCGCGAAACGGTCGATGTAGAACACATAGCCTGCCATCCGCGGGCGCTGGAACCAGTCGGGTTCCAGATCGCGTTGCAGATCAAGACGGCGCAGGGCGGCGGGGCGGTCGTCCCAGCCCTTGCGCAGGGTATTCAGCAGCGCCTTGCGAAAGCTGTCGCAATCCGGATGGGCGCCATAAAGCGCATCGAGCATCGGCCAGAGGTCAGGCCCGCTGCGGGCCAGACGCAGGTCGAAGAGTTCGTCGTCCGGCGACGCGGCGCGTTTGGGCATGTGCGGTCCTCCCTGGGTGGGAAGGTAGGCGATCCAAAGCGCTTTGGAAAGCGGAATCAGGGATACACGATCAGCCGCGTCCGTAGCGTCAGGCGGCGGGCGATCCACAGCAGGTCGCGCGGGGCGAAGGCGACGCAGCCCGCGGTGGGATGGCGCGGGCGTCGCCAGCGATGCAGGAAGATCGCCGAGCCGCGGCCGGGCACGGCGTGGGGCCAGTTCCAGTCGGTGATCAGGATCAGATCATACTGCGGGTCGGCGCGGCGCAGGCGTTCATGGCTGAAAGGATGCGGCGCGCGCACCATGAGGTTGTAGTCGGGATCGCGGCTGTCATCCGACCAGAGGTCGGCCGGGCCGATCGGCACGGCCCAGCCGGGCAGGGCAGCGGTGGCGATGCGGTCGGCGCGATAGAGCATTCCCACGATGCGATGCACCCCGGCGGGGGTGGCCCCATCGCCCTCGCGCTTGGTTCGCGTGATGCCGCCACGACCGATGGCGCAGGGGAACTGGCGGCCCAGGAAGCGGGCGCCCCAGCGCGTCACCACCAGATCGCTCACAGCAGATGCCCCGACTTGGCCGCCTTGGTCGCCAGATAGGCGGCGTTCTGCGCGGTGTGGCCGACTTTCAGCGGCACCCGTTCGACCACGTCCAGCCCGTTCGCCGCCATCATCCGCACCTTGGCGGGGTTGTTGGTCAAGAGCCTGAGCCGCGTCACCCCCATCTGCCGCAGAATACCCGCGCCGATGCGGAAATCGCGCTCGTCATCCTCGAAGCCGAGGCGGTGGTTCGCCTCGACGGTGTCGAAGCCCTGATCCTGCAACGAATAGGCGCGCATCTTGTTGGCCAGGCCGATCCCGCGCCCCTCCTGGTTGAGGTAAAGCAGGATGCCCGCGCCCTCGGCCCCCATCTGGCCAAGGGCTGCGTGCAACTGGGGGCCGCAGTCGCATTTCAGCGAGCCCAGAACATCGCCGGTGAAGCAGGCGGAGTGCAGGCGCACCAGCACCGGCGCGGCGCGGTCGGGCTTGCCGATCTCGATGGCATAGTGCTCCTCGCCGCCATCCTCGGGGCGGAAGATGTGGACCCGGCCCGCCTCGCTCGCCTGCATCGGCAGACGGGCGGAAACGACGGGATGCAGCGGCGAGGTCGCCAGCATCTGCGCGGCCGCCTCGGTCACCGGGATCAGCGTCAGCCCCTCGCGCAGCGCCAATGCCACGCCATCGGGTACCGCCAGCACCACGGCGGCGGGCAGAAGATGCGCCGACTTGGCCAACTGGATCGCCGCACGGGCAAGGGCGGCGTCGTTGTCGCGCAGCGAGCGGAACGGCCCCTTCATCGGGGTGCGCAGATCATCGGCCGGATCGGCCACGGCCCGAATCCAGCCCAGGCCGGCGTCGGGTGGAATCGCCAGCCGCGCCAGATCGTCGTCATAGGCGCGCGCCTTCAGCGTTTCGGCGCGCCAGGCGGTGATCGCCAGCGCCAGATCGCCGCCCATCACGCGCAGGTCCGCCAGCCGGTCGGCGTCCAGCGTTTCGGCCGCCGCCGCCAGCACCGCCGCCCCGCCGCCGGTCAGCACGACGGGCAGGCCCATGCGCAGATCGGCGCGGGCGCGGGCAAGCTGTTCGGCAAGGGTCGGGCGCAGGCTCATGGGGCTCCGGGGCCAAGTGTTACGCCTATCTAGGCACAACGCGGTGGAATTGAAACAATTGCCACGCCTGCGACACGTCCGCGTGAGATTTCTGTCGCCCCCTTGTGTGCCTGGAACGAGAGGCGCATGTCGGTCGGGCAAGAGAGGCCATGCACGGAGGCCAAGACCATGTCCACCCTCAAGAAAATTCTGCTTGTTGACGATGAAGACGACCTGCGCGAGGCGCTGTCGGAACAGCTTGTGATGACCGAGGATTTCGACGTGTTCGAGGCCGGCACCGGCCACGACGCGATGGAGCGGGTCAAGGGCGGGCACTTCGACCTGATCATCCTCGATGTCGGCCTGCCCGATACAGATGGGCGCGAACTGTGCCGCCGGATGCGCAAGCAGGGCGTGAAATGCCCGGTCCTGATGCTGACCGGGCACGATACCGACAGCGACACGATCCTGGGCCTCGACGCGGGCGCCAACGACTATGTGACCAAGCCGTTCAAGTTCCCGGTGCTGCTGGCCCGCATCCGCGCCCAGTTGCGCCAGCACGAACAGTCGGAAGACGCGGTGTTCCAGTTGGGGCCCTACACCTTCAAGCCGGCCCAGAAGATGCTGGTGGACGAGCGCGAGAAGAAGATCCGGCTGACCGAGAAAGAGACCAACATCCTGAAGTTCCTCTATCGGGCAACCGAGGGTGTGGTGCCGCGTGAGGTGCTGCTGCACGAGGTCTGGGGCTACAACGCGGGCGTCACCACCCACACGCTGGAAACCCACATCTACCGCCTGCGTCAGAAGATCGAGCCCGATCCGTCGAACGCGCGGCTGCTGGTCACCGAATCCGGCGGTTACCGTTTGGTAGCATAAGCGCCATATTGTTGCCGGAATGCAGGGTTATGCGTTCTGACAGCGGCATTGACGTCGCCACGGGCTCCCCTGGTCGCTTCGGGGTCATGAAGCGGCATCCTCCCTGTTGGACTGGCCCGGGCTTATGCCCGGGCCGTTTTTTTCACGCCTCGGGCAGCCGCAGGGCGATCAGTCCGCAAGCCGTCGGCCGAACGACCGCGCACGGCCTTCAAGAAGCCATCGCCCGCACTAGGCACATCAATTGGGGCGTTTCATGATCCAGTTCACGGCGACTGTTGCCCATGCGTCACCATTCACCATCAGCCACAAGCGCCATGCGAAAATCATGGTGTTCGACTGGCGTGTTGGCGCTATCATCCTCTCTATCCAAGGTTGAGCGGCGATCGACGTGCCGCAAGCTTCCCTTGGCCGCACCGGGGTTATGATGCGGCACCTCCCTGTTGGACTGACCCGGCTCATGGCCGGGTTTTTTTTGCGCCCGCCCGCTCTGGATCACCGCTCCGTTTCGTGCTGGAAAGGGCGAAAGGAGACCGCCATGCCCTTCACCCTTGCCACCTGGAACATCAACTCGGTCCGCCTGCGCGAAGGGCTGGTGGCCAAGCTGATGGCCGAAGAGGCGCCCGACGTGCTGTGCCTGCAGGAATGCAAGAGCCCGGTCGACCTGATCCCGGTCGAAGCCTTCCGGGCGCTGGGCTACACCCACATGGTTGCGCGCGGGCAGAAGGGCTACAACGGCGTCGCAATCCTCTCGAAGCTGCCGCTGGAAGATGCGGGCGGCCACGACCTGATCGGCATGGGCCATGCCCGCCACGTGGCGGCGCGGCTGGAAAATGGCGTGACGATCCACAATTACTACATCCCGGCGGGCGGCGACGAGCCGGACCGCGCGGTGAACGAGAAGTTCGGCCAGAAACTCGATGTGCTGGTGGAGATGCGCGACCGCTTCCATGCCGAGCGGCCGGAACGGTCGATCCTGGTGGGCGATCTGAACATCGCCCCGCGCGAGGATGACGTCTGGAACCACAAGGCACTGCTGAAGATCGTCAGCCACACGCCGGTGGAGGTGGACCACTTCGCCGCCGTGCAGGAGGCGGGGGCTTGGGTCGACGTGACGCGGGCCGACATTCCGCAGGGGCTGCTCTACAGCTGGTGGTCCTATCGCGCGCCGGACTGGGCCGCCGCCGACAAGGGCCGCAGGCTCGATCACATCTGGGCCACGCCCGACATCGCCGGGGCCGCCCACGGCAGCCGCATCCTGCGCGCCGCGCGGGGCTGGGAACAGCCCAGTGACCACGCGCCGGTGTTTGCCACGTTCGATCTGTGAGGCCGCCATGCCGCATGACCATCACGACCACGACGCACATTCCCTGCTGCCGTCCGATCCGGCGCTGCGGGTCAAGGCGCTGGAAACACTGCTGACGCGCAAGGGGTTGGTCGATCCCGCCGCGATGGACACGATTCTTGACCTTTATGAGAATATGGTCGGCCCGCAGAACGGCGCCCGCGTGGTGGCGCGGGCCTGGGCCGAACCCGCGTTCCTTGCCGCCTTGCGCGCCGACACCACCGCCACTCTGGCGCGCGAGGGGCTGCTGGGGCGGCAGGGCGAGCATGTGGTGGTGGTCGAGAACACGCCCGAGGTGCACAACGTCGTCGTCTGCACCCTGTGCAGTTGCTACCCGTGGCCGCTTCTGGGCATCCCGCCGTCGTGGTACAAGTCCGACGCCTACCGGGCGCGGGTGGTGCGCGAACCGCGGCGGGTGCTGGCCGAGTTCGGGCTGTTTCTGCCGGAAGGGCAGGCGGTGCGGGTCTGGGATTCGACCGCCGAAATCCGTTACCTCGTGATCCCGATGCGGCCCGAGGGCACCGAGGGGCTGGGAGTGGAGGAACTGGCGCGGTGGGTCACCCGCAATTCGATGATCGGCACCGGGGTGCCGACGCGGCCATGACCCGTGTGCATGACATGGGCGGGCGCTGGGGCGACGGGCCGGTTGACCCGGCGCCGGGCGAGCCCTTGTTCGTGAAGCCCTTGCACCGCCGCGCGATGGCGCTGACGCTGGCGATCGGGGCGGCGGGCAAGTGGAGCATCGACACCAGCCGTCATGCCCGCGAGTCGCTCAAGCCGCAGGACTATGCCCGGCTCAGCTATTACGAGAAATGGATCGCTGCGGTGGCGAACCTCGCGCTCGCCCGCGGGCTGGTGACGCGGGCGGAACTGGCGGGGGCCGAGGTCGCGCAGGCGCCGATGGACCCCAAGGCGCTGCGCGCCGAACAGGTGGAACCCGCGCTGCGCCGGGGCAGCCCGAGCCTGCGGCCCGGCCCCGCATCGGCGTTTGCGCCGGGCGACCGCGTGCGCACCCGTCTGCCCGCGCGCAACGTGCTGGTGGAGGGCGGTCACACCCGCCTGCCCGCCTATGCCGCCGGGCATGTCGGCCGCATCGTGCGTTGCCACGGGTGCCATGTGCTGCCCGACAGCAACGCCCATGCCCTTGGCGAGGCGCCCGAACCGCTTTACGGCGTGGCTTTCGACGCGGCTGACCTCTGGGGCGCACCCGAGCGCCGGGGCGACGAAGTGATGATCGACCTGTGGCAAAGCTATCTGGAGCCCGCATGACCGACCCGCACGAGATCACACGCTTCGATGAACCCTGGCACGCGCAGGTCTTCGCGCTGACGGTGGCGCTGTCCGAAGCCGGGCGGTTCACCTGGCCCGAGTGGACGCGGGCCCTCGGCGCCACGCTGGCGCGCCACGGCCTGGCGCGCGATCTGGATGGCGGCGAGGACTATTACGCCGCCTGGCTGGAGACGCTCGAGGGGCTTCTCTCCTGTCTCGGCCTTGCCGCGCCCGATCAGATGGCGGCACTCAGGGATGCGTGGGAGGCGGCGTATCTGGCAACGCCGCACGGGCATCCGGTGCGGCTGGCCGACTGAATCCCGCCGGGCGCAGCGCCGCGCCCCCTTGGCACCCGTGGGGCTTCGGCACATATAGGGCGCAAGCTGAATCCTTCCGGGGGGCGAGATGCTCGAACTGAACGCGAAACCGAAGGCCGCGCCTGCGGCAGGGCTGGTCAAGGACTCGTCGGACATGACCTTCATGGCCGATGTGATCGACGCCTCCAAAGAGGTGCCGGTGATCGTCGATTTCTGGGCACCCTGGTGCGGGCCCTGCAAGACGCTTGGCCCCCAGCTTGAAGCGGCGGTCGCCGCGGCGGCGGGCAAGGTGAAGATGGTCAAGATCAACGTGGACGAAAACCCCGGCATCGCCGGGCAGTTGCGCATCCAGTCGATCCCGACGGTCTACGCCTTCTTTGACGGCAAGCCGGTCGATGGCTTTCAGGGCGCCGTTCCGGCCTCCGAGGTGAAGGTCTTCGTGCAGAAGCTGGCGGACATGGCCGGTGACGGCGGGCTGGCCGATGCGCTGGCTGCCGCCGAGACGATGCTCGACGAAGGCGCGGCGGTGGACGCCGCCGAGACCTTCGCCGCGATCCTGGAGGAGGATCCGGCCAACGCCGCCGCCTATGGCGGGCTGGTGCGGTCGCACCTCGCGCTCGACAACCTCGATCAGGCCGAGGCGTTGTTGAACGCCGCCCCCGCCGCCATCACCAAGGCGAAGGAAGTGGAGGCCGGGCGCGCCGCGCTTGACCTGAAACGGCAGGCCGCCAAGGCGGGCCCCGCCGACGCCTTGCGCGCCGCCGTCGCGGCCGATCCGGCCGATGCACAGGCGCGCTATGACCTCGCGCTCGCGCTCCATGCGCAGGGCGACGTCGAGGGTGCGGTGGACGAACTGCTGGACCTGTTCCGCCGCGACCGCGAGTGGAACGCGGGCGCGGCCAAGACGCAGCTGTTCAAGATATTCGACACGCTGAAGGCGCAGGATCCGATCGTGCTGAAGGGCCGCCGCAAACTCTCGTCCATGATATTTGCCTGATCGCGGTTGCGGCCTAGGTCATGGGCATGAGCAAACGCACGGATCTGCCCGGTGTCATCCCGCTGTTCCCGCTTTCGGGTGCACTGCTGTTGCCGCGCGCCCGGTTGCCTCTGCATCTGTTCGAGCCGCGCTATCTGGCGATGCTGGAGGATGCACTGAAGACGCCGGACCGGCTGATCGGCATGATCCAGCCGCGCGAGGTTCCGGGCGGGGGCGGGAAGCGCCTGCAGGCGATCGGCTGCGCCGGTCGTGTCACCGCCTTCTCGGAAACCGAGGACGGGCGCTACATGATCACGCTGACCGGAATCTCGCGGTTCCGGGTGGTGAAAGAGGTTTCGGGCTTCACCCCATATCGGCGGGCCGAGATCGACGCCGCCGGGTTCGAGCGTGACCGGGGCGGCCCCGAGACCGATCCGCGGTTCGACCGCGCGCCGTTCCTTGACCTGCTCGGCCGCTATTTCGCGGCGATGGACCTGTCGACCGACTGGGGCAGCCTGAAGGACGCCGAGCCCGAACTGCTGATCGACTCGCTGTCGATGCTGTGCCCGTTCGCGCCCGAGGACCGGCAGGCGCTTCTAGAAGCGCCGAGCCTGACGACCCGGCGCGAGACGCTGGTGACATTGTTCGAATTTGCCCTGCGGGGCGGCACCTCCGAGGAGATGATGCAATGACCGATATCGACAGCCCGATCGGCCGCCCCGAGGTGCCGCACCTCTTCGACCGCCGGATGCTGGAGGCACTGGTCTGCCCGGTGACGCAGGGCCCGCTGGCCTACGACGCCGACCGCCAGGAACTGGTCTCGCGCGCCGCGCATCTGGCCTTCCCGATCCGCGGCGGCATCCCGATCATGCTGGTCAACGAAGCGCGCGCGATCGACTAGAGCGCCCCGAACTTTCGGTCCTCAAATATCCTCGGGCGGTGCGGGGGGCAGACAGCCCCCCGCCCTGTTTCAGATCTGCCGCCCCTGCAACAGCCTCGGCAGGTCGCCCGCCAGCCCGGCCGCCTCGCGGATGAAGCGGCGGCGCAGGCCGGGCAAGGCGTTCACCAGGCCAAGGCCCAGATCGCGGCCCGCGCGCAGGACCGGGTTGTCGTTCGAGAAGAGCCGGTTGACGGTATCCATCCCAAGCGCCAGCGTGGTCGAGTCGAACCGCCGCCAGCGCTGGTAGCGTTCCAGCACATCCGCGGCACCGATATCCTCGCCCCGACGCCGCGCCTTGATCACAACCTCTGCCAGCGCCCCCACATCGCGCAACCCGAGGTTCAGGCCCTGCCCGGCGATCGGGTGCACGCCATGCGCGGCATCGCCGACCAGCGCCACGCGGTCGGCGACAAAGCTATTGGCCAGCGTCAGGTTCAGCGGATAGCTGAACCGCTTGCCTGCGAGGCTGAGCGTGCCGAGGTAGTCGCCCACCCGTTCGCGCAGCGCGGCCAGATAGCCCGCGTCGTCCAGCGACTGAATGGCGCGGGCGGTCTCCTCGCGCTCGCTCCAGACGATGGCGCTGCGGTTGCCGGTCAGCGGCAGGATCGCCAGCGGCCCGGCGGGGGTGAAGACCTGTTGCGCAAGGCCGTTGTGCGGCTTTTCGTGACCGATGGCGCAGACCAGCGCCGTCTGGCCGTAGCCCCAGCCGGTGCGGCTGATCCCGGCGCGTGTCGCGGTGCCGCTGGTGCGCCCGTCGCAGCCGACCAGCAGGCGGGCCGACAGCGTGCGCCCCGAGGCGAGCGTGACGGTGATCCCGCCGGGCGTCGCGGCTTGCGCGACCACGGCCTCGCCGGACACCTGCGTGATCCGCGGCTCGGCGGCCATCGCCGCAAAGAAGGCGTGGCGCAGGTGGCGGTCTTCCAGCATGAAGCCCATCGGCCCCTCTTCCAGCTCGCCATTGGCGAAGTCGAGGAAGAACGGCGCCGGGCCCTGACCGACGCGGCCATCCGAGGCGCGGATGCCGAGGATCGGCTGCGCAAGGGTCGCGATGCCATCCCAGACGCCGATCGCCTGCAAGAGCCGCTGCGAGGCGAGCGCCAGCGCATAGGCGCGGCCGTCGAAGCCGTCATCGGCCCGCGCGGCCTCGGCCAGCGTGTCGATCACGGTGACGGTCAGCCCCCCCTGTGCAAGGGCCAGCGCAAGCGCCGGGCCGTTCAGCCCGCCGCCGATGATCAGGATGTCGCTTTCAGGTTCCATGCCCGGCAATATGGCCGCCGTGTCGGGATTGTCCATGCGCTGCTGTGCCGCTACCGTCGCGCAAAGCGCGGCAGGAGGCGGCAATGGCGGCAGAGTGGCTGGAAATGACGGCGGCGGACCTCGGGCGCGGGATCGAGGCCGGAGAGATCAGTCCCGTCGCGTTGACCGAGGCGTTTCTGGAGGCGATCCGGGGCCACCGGCACCGCGACCGCATCTATGCCCGCCTGACCGAAAGCCGCGCGCTGGCCGAGGCGGCGGCGGCGCATGACCGGGCCAAGGCCGGACTGCGGCGCGGGCCGCTGGACGGTGTGCCGCTCAGCTGGAAAGACCTGTTCGACACGGCGGGGGTGGCGACCGAGGCGGGATCTGCCCTGCTGGCGGGTCGGGTGCCGCAGCGGGATGCGCGCGTCCTGCGCAATGCGACGGCGGCGGGGCTGGTGTGCCTTGGCAAGACGCACATGTCGGAACTCGCGTTCTCGGGTCTCGGGCTCAATCCGGTCACCGCGACTCCCCCCTGTGTCAATGACGCGGCGGCGGTGCCGGGCGGGTCATCGTCGGGGGCGGCGGCCTCGGTCGCCTTCGGGCTGGCCCCGGCCGCGATCGGGTCGGATACCGGCGGATCGGTGCGCATCCCGGCGGCCTGGAACGACCTTGTCGGGCTGAAGACCACGCATGGGCGGCTATCGGCCGAGGGGGTGGTGCCGCTGGTCGAAAGCTTCGACACCGTCGGCCCGCTGACCCGCAGTGTCGAGGATGCGGCCCTGTTGCTGGCGGTGCTGGAGGGTGGCCATGGCGCCGACCTGCGCGGCGCGCGGCTGGAAAGCGCACGGCTGATGGTGCTGGAAACGGCGGCACTGGACCAGTTGCGCGACGCCCCCCGGCGCGGGTTCGAGGCGGC
This sequence comes from Solirhodobacter sp., assembly GCF_964715405.1. Classification (NCBI taxonomy): domain Bacteria; kingdom Pseudomonadati; phylum Pseudomonadota; class Alphaproteobacteria; order Rhodobacterales; family Paracoccaceae; genus Solirhodobacter; species Solirhodobacter sp. The sequence goes on from NZ_CBAICG010000026.1 coordinate 20,239, forward strand.
GGTGGCGCGGCTGCGCGATGCGGGCGCGGTGATCGAGGCGCGCCCGGCGCCCGAGGTCGACGAGGCGCTAGGGCTGACGGCGCCGCTGTTCAACGCCGAGGCCAACGCGATCTGGCGTGACACCATCGCCGCCGCGCCGGAAAAGATGTTCGTCCGCATCCGCGAACGGTTTGAAAGCGGCGCCGCGATCACCGGCCCCGACCATGTTGCCGCCTGGCGCCGGATGCGGGCGCTGCGCGCGATCTGGGCGGAACGGGTGGCGGGCTACGACGCGGTGCTGCTGCCGACATCCCCGATTCTGCCGCCCGATGCCGCGCGGCTGATGACCGATGCCGACTACTACGTCAGCGAAAACCTGCTGGGGCTGCGCAACACGCGGATCGCCAACCTGTTCGGCCTCTGCGCGTTGACCCTGCCGACCGGCGTGCCCTCGGCCGGATTGATGCTGATGGGCGTGCCAAATGGCGAGGAGCGCCTGCTGCGGCTTGGCGCGGCCGCCGAGGCGGCGTTGGCAATCCGGCGAAAAAGCCACAATCCCGCCTGACAAGCGACGGGCAAGTCAGCGTTTTTCTGGACCGCGGGGAATTTGGGCGGTATCGTTGCAGGCAATCGGGGCGATATGACCCCGAAATTGAGGCAGCAGATGAATTTCCCCGAACGGTTCTCGGACCTGCCAGAATACGCATTTCCGCGCCTGCGCGGATTGCTCGACTCGCACGCCCCCGGCGGCGAGGCGATTTCGATGACCATCGGCGAGCCGCAACACCCCGCACCGGGGTTCGTCGGCGAGGTGCTGGCGGCGAATCTGGGCGGCTTCGGGAAGTATCCGCCGAACGACGGCACGCCGGAACTGCTGAGCAACATCGCGGGCTGGCTGCACCGCCGTTATGGCGCCACGCTTGATCCCGCGCGCCAGATCATGGCGCTGAACGGCACGCGGGAAGGGCTGTTCAACGCGCTGATCGCGATCTGCCCCGAGGCCAAGCAGGGCCGCCGCCCGGTGGTGCTGACACCGAACCCGTTCTATCAGGTCTACGCGGTCGCGGCGCTCGCGGTGGATGCAGAGCCGGTCTATGTGCCCGCCACCGCCGCCACCGGGTTCCTGCCCGATTACGCCAGCCTGCCCGCCGAGGTGCTGAACCGGGTGGCGGTCGCCTACCTCTGTTCACCGTCGAACCCGCAGGGGGCGGTGGCCTCGCGCGATTATCTGGCCGCGCTGATCGCGCTGGCCGAGGCGCATGATTTCGTGATCTTCGCCGACGAGTGCTATTCCGAGATCTACCGCGACACCGCGCCGGTGGGGGCGTTGCAGGTTGCCGCCGAGATCGGCGCCGACCCGGAACGGGTGTTCGTCTTCCACTCGCTGTCGAAGCGGTCGAACCTGCCGGGGCTGCGGTCGGGCTTTGTCGCGGGCGGGCCGCAGGGTCTGGCCCGGATCAAGCAGTTGCGCAACTATGCCGGCGCGCCGCTGCCGCTGCCGTTGCAGCGGGTGGCCGAGCGCGCCTGGGCCGACGAGGCGCATGTGGTGGAAAACCGCGCGCTCTATCAGGAGAAGTTCCGCATCGCCGACGAGGTCTTCGCGGGCCTGCAGGGCTTCAAGGGCCCGGCGGGCGGGTTCTTCCTCTGGCTGCCGGTCGAGGATGGCGAGGCGGCGGCGCTGCGGCTGTGGCAAGAGACCGGGGTGCGGGTTCTGCCCGGCGCCTATCTCAGCCGCGCGGTCAAGGGTGACAATCCGGGCAAGGGCTACATTCGCGTCGCGATGGTGGCTCCAAAACAAGAAATGCAGCGCGGGCTGATCCGGCTCCGCGACTGTCTTTATCGGTGAGGGCGAGAACAGGCATGGCTTCGTATCAGATCAGGCAACGCGATCCGCTTCTGGACCAGAACATGCAGGCGGTGCTGGAACGGCGCGGCAAGGAACTGCTTGGCCTCGCGCTGATCGCGGCCGGGCTGATCGCGGCGGTCGTGCTGGGATCCTATGCGCCAGGCGATCCGGGCTGGATGGCCGAGACGCATGCCCCGGTGCAGAACCTGCTGGGCCGGATCGGGGCGACCATCGCCTCGCCGCTGATCGTGATCGCCGGGCTGGGCGCCTGGGGGCTGCCGCTGACGTTCCTGGCCTGGGGCGCGCGGCTGGTCGGCCACCGTGGCGAGGACCGGGTGATGAACCGGATGATCTTCGCGCCGATCGCCATCGCGATGGGGTCGATCTTTGCCTCGACGCACACTCCTTCGGGCGACTGGGGCCATGCCTTCGGGCTGGGCGGGCTGTTCGGCGACACCGTGCTGGGCACGCTGGTGGGCATGGTTCCGTTCGGCGTGGCCTTCGCGCTGAAGTTCCTGTCGCTGGCGACCGGGCTCGCCTTCCTCTCGCTGATGCTGTTCGTGCTGGGCTGCGACATGGCCGAGTTGCGGTTGGCGGGGCGCTTCCTGCTGATCGGCACGATCCGCAGCTACGACATGCTGCTGCGCCTTGCGCAACGCGGCGCGGCCGGCACGGTCCACGTGGCGCAGGTCGGCGCGGCAGGGTCGCTGAAAGCGGCGCAACGCGTGCAGGAACGCCAGCGCGCCCGCCGCGCCACGATGCCCGAGGAAACCGAGGGGCTGACGCCCGCCCCGTTGTCGGCCCGTGGCGCGACCCTGCGCGCCGCCGCCGCCAGCCAGACCCACTGGGAGGCGCCGCGCCTGCCGGTTGCCGCGCCGCCCGCCCCGGCCGCCGCGCCGCGCGGGTCGTTCCTGAGCCGGATGCCCGCGCTGGTCAAGCGCGCGGCCGAGCCCGAGCCGGAACTGGTCGAGCAGCCGTTCCCGGACGGCGACTTTGGCGAGGGGCCGAGCGAAGACCGCATCCGGGCCCGCATCGCCCATGCGATCAACGCCCGCTCGCGGGCGGAACCGCCGGTGCAGGCGCCATCGCGCGACGAGTTGAAACCGCGGTTCCGTGGTCCCAAACCGCTGGTGGCCGATGTCCGTCCGGCGCTGCCGTTGCAGCCCGCCCCGCTGGGCCGGGCCGAGCCGCCGGTGGCCGGTCGCAAACCGCTGTCGATGCCGCTGCCGCCGCAACCCGCGGTCACCTCGTCCGCTCCGTTCATCGAGATGCCCGAGGAAGATGCCGACGGGTTCGACCGGCTGGATGCCGAGGAACCGCCGATCGCGCTGGCCGAGGCGCCGCGCCTTGTGCCGCAGGCCCCCGAGGTGCGCCGCGTGGTGCAGCCGGTGGCGCGCAAGCCCGCGCCGCCGTCGCGTCAGGCGCAATCCGAAGCGCAGCCCCGGCTGCTGTTCGAAGATCTCGCCGCCGCCTACCAGACCCCACCCCTGGGGCTTCTGACCAATCCGGTCGTCATTCAGCGCCACCATCTGGCGGAAGACGCGCTGGAGGAGAACGCGCGGATGCTGGAATCCGTGCTGGACGATTACGGCGTGAAGGGCGAGATCGTGTCGGTCCGCCCCGGTCCGGTTGTCACGCAATATGAACTCGAACCCGCACCGGGATTGAAGGCCAGCCGCGTGATCGGGCTGGCCGACGACATCGCCCGCAGCATGTCGGCGCTGTCGGCGCGCGTCTCGACCGTGCCGGGCCGCAGCGTCATCGGCATCGAACTGCCGAACGCCATCCGCGAAAAGGTCGTGCTGCGCGAGATCCTCTCGGCGCGCGACTTCGGCGACAGCAACATGCGGTTGCCGCTGGCCCTTGGCAAGGACATCGCGGGGGAACCCGTGATCGCCAACCTGGCCAAGATGCCCCACCTGCTGATCGCGGGCACCACGGGTTCCGGCAAGTCGGTCGCGATCAACACGATGATCCTGTCGCTCTTGTACAAGCTGTCGCCGGAGGAATGCCGGTTGATCATGATCGACCCGAAGATGCTGGAACTGAGCGTCTACGACGGCATCCCGCACCTGCTTTCCCCCGTCGTGACCGACCCCAAGAAGGCGGTCGTCGCGCTCAAGTGGGTGGTGGGCGAGATGGAGGAACGCTATCGCAAGATGTCCAAGCTGGGCGTGCGCAACATCGAGGGCTACAACGGCCGCGTCCGCGAGGCGCTGGCCAAGAACGAGATGTTCCGCCGCACGATCCAGACCGGGTTTGACGACGAAACCGGCGACCCGGTGTTCGAGACCGAGGAATTCGAGCCCAAGACGATCCCCTACATCGTCGTCGTCGTGGACGAGATGGCCGACCTGATGATGGTGGCGGGCAAAGAGATCGAGGCCTGCATCCAGCGCCTGGCGCAGATGGCGCGGGCGAGCGGCATTCACCTGATCATGGCGACGCAGCGGCCTTCGGTCGATGTCATCACCGGCACGATCAAGGCGAACTTCCCGACCCGGATTTCGTTCCAGGTGACCAGCAAGATCGACAGCCGCACCATTCTGGGCGAGCAGGGGGCCGAGCAACTGCTGGGCATGGGCGACATGCTCTACATGGCGGGCGGTGCCAAGATCACCCGCATCCACGGCCCCTTCGTCAGCGACGAAGAGGTCGAGGAGATCGTCAACCACCTCAAATCCTATGGCCCGCCGGAATACATGTCGGGGGTGGTCGAAGGCATCGAGGATGACAAGGCCGACGACATCGACCAGGTGCTGGGCCTCAGCGTCGGCGAGGGCGACGATGCGCTTTACGATCAGGCGGTGGCGGTGGTGCTGAAAGACCGCAAGTGCTCCACCTCCTACATCCAGCGCAAGCTTGGCATCGGCTACAACAAGGCCGCCAAGCTGGTCGAGCAGATGGAAGAGCACGGGTTGGTCACCACCGCGAACCACGTCGGCAAGCGCGAGATTCTGGTGCCCGAGCAGTAACGCCTAACCGCGCGTCCACTTCAGCGTCAGGCTCGCCTCGGCCTTGGCGTCGGCGAAAATGACGTGGCCCGAGCCCGAAACGGTCAGGCCCACGTCGATCTCGGACAGCCGCAGGCCCTTGTCGTCGTCGGCCTTGCTGTCCGTCAGGATGGCGTCGATCGCCTGCTTGACGCCGGCCCAACTGTCGAGAAAGGCCTGACCGGAAACCGCCCTCACCGGCCCGCCAAGGCGCATCATGTCGGGCGGCGCAAGCTCGTCGAGGGTGGTGGCGCGGGAGATGGGGGCATCGTGAACGTAAAGCGTGAAACTGTCGGGCATGGCGAGTCTCCGGGTGTCGGGGCAGGCACAGGATAGCACAACCGCAGGCGGATCGCCGTCTTATGATCGGGCGAGATGTCGCGGGGGGATGGCATCCCGGACCGCACGCGATTACATCGAAGCCATGACCCGCATCCGATCCCTTCTCGCCGCCGTGACGCTGATCCTGCTGCCCGCAGCCGGAAGCGCGCAGGAGATTCCGCTTGCCGATCTGTCAGCCTATCTCAACAGCCTGACCACCGCCGAGGCGACGTTCAGCCAGCAGAACGCCGATGGCTCGGTGTCTACCGGGCATCTTTACATCCACCGGCCGGGCCGCGCGCGCTTTGAGTATGATCCGCCGGATCGCAGCCTGGTGATTGCAAGCTCGGACTCGGTCGGGGTGTTCGATCCGAAGTCGAACACGCCGCCGGCCCAGTATCCGCTGGGCCGCACGCCGCTGAACCTGATCCTGGCGCGCAACATCGACCTGTCGCGGGCGCGCATGGTGGTGTCGCATCACGCCATGGGGGAAAGCACGGTCGTGGTGGCGGAAGACCCCGACCACCCGGAATACGGCACCATCGCGCTGGTCTTCAGCGCCAATCCCGTCGCCTTGCGGCAATGGGTGGTGACCGACGACACGGGCGGGCAGACCACCGTCACCCTGTCGAAGCTGACAACCGGGGGCGTGATGGGAGATTCCCTTTTCGACATGGCGGCCGAGGCCGCGCGGCGCGACGGGCGTTAAAGCGAATTGCGTTTATCTGCCACGACGACATCAGGATTCGCCTAGGTTCTGGGGCGAATTCTGATTCACGATAAACGCAATTTGCTTTAGCGGATGCCGCAGGACTGCAACTGCCGGGCGTAGGTGTCCGAGCGCGCCTGCACCTTGGCCGAGACCGCGATCAGCCAGCTTTTGCTGGCATAGGAGCGCGACTGGTAGCCGGCGATGCCGTCGTGATAGGCAAGATACTGGTCGCGCGCGTCGGTCTTGGGGATGCCCGCAGAGCGGGTTGCCTTGTCCATGTACCAGCCCATGAAGTCGGTGGCGTCGCGGATGTCCTTGCGGTTGGCACCAGAGTTGCCGGTCTCGCGCTTGTAGTCTTCCCAGGTCGAATCCAGCACCTGCGCGTAGCCAAGCGCCGACGACGCGCGCCCCATCGGGATCACGCCGAGGGCGAAACGGTAGGGTGTGCGGGCGTTGCCGACGAATTTCGATTCCTGGTGGATCGTCGCCATCTGCACATAGATCGGCACCCCCCAGCGGCGTTCGGCAGTGCGCATGGCGCGCAGATAGCTCGGCCGCTCGCGCACGATGGCGCAGGCATCGTCGAGATTGCGGGGGGGAGAATAGTTCTCCCCGCAGGATGCGAGTATCAGCAGCAGCAACGCTGCGCGAAGAAACCTGCTCATCTGCCTCACATGCTCTTGTTTTGCAGAGAGGATACGGGAAAACCCCGCGCGAGGAAATGCCCCGGGTGCAAGCGTTGCGAAATTAACGACGTTTTGTCACGGCAACCGGCCCGGCGCATGGGCCCAACTGTCGGGCAATGGACCACAATCCCCTCCGGCTTTTTCGATGCAGGCGGATGGACAAGCGCCGCCCGGCGGGATTAGTAAACATGTGTGGGGGACGACACGATGCAGACCGCGCAGGCGAAATATCACATCGGGCAGGTGCTGCGTCACCGCAAACACCCGTTTCGGGGGGTGGTGTTCGACGTCGACGCCATGTTCTCGAACACCGAGGACTGGTATCAGGCGATCCCCGAAGACAGCCGCCCCTCGAAGAACCAGCCGTTCTATCACCTGCTGGCCGAGAACGACCAAAGCTACTATGTGGCTTATGTGTCCGAGCAGAACCTGGTGCCCGACGAGACCGGCGAGCCGGTCGATCACCCCGATCTGCCCGACCTGTTCGGCGATTTCCAAGACGGCCGCTATCCGCTGCAGTTCCAGATGAACTGACCCTCAGGACGGCGCCCGGCGGTTGCCTGCGGGGGCCGGGGTGTGTTCAATATCCCAGCGCGCAGCCGTCCTTGCGCGGGTCCGACGCGCCTTCCAGCACACCCGTTCCGGCATTGATCCGGATCGCCTGCGCGCCGCCGATCGGCCCGTCGGGGTCGCACACGTCATGCCCCATCGCCGCCAGTTCGGCCCGCACGCTGTCGGGGTAACCATGTTCAACCTCCATCCCCTCGGGCCCCGAAAAGCTGCGCGGGGCGTCGAGCGCGTCCTGCAGGTCCATTCCGTAGGTGACGAGGTTGGTCACCACGCGCACATGGCCGTTGGGCTGATAGGCGCCGCCCATCACGCCGAAGGGCATCTCGACCCTGCCATCGCGGCGCAGCATCGCGGGGATGATCGTGTGCATCGGGCGCTTGCCGCCACCGGCCTCGTTCGGGTGCCCCTCGGCCAGCGTGAAGCCCGCGCCGCGGTTCTGGAAGTTGATGCCGAACGTCGACGAGGCGAGGCCGCAGCCGAACGCGTAGTAGACCGAGTAGATCAGCGACACCGCCATGCGGTCACGGTCGACCACGGTCAGATAGACGGTTTCGCGATGCACCGCCTCGCTGAGGTTCGCGGGGCGGGTCATCGCGCGCCTGGGGTCGATCAGCGCGGCAAGCTGCGCGGCCGTCTCGGGCGCCAGCAGATGGTCAAGCCGGGTGGTGTGATCGGGGTCGGCGATGAACCGGTTGCGGGCATCGTAGGCGAGCTTTGCCGCCTCGGCCTCCAGATGCGCGCGGGCGGCGCCGAACGGGGCGAGCGCCGCCAGATCGAAGTGGCTGAGGATGTTCAGCATCAGGATCGCGGTCGCACCCTGGCCGTTTGGCGGATGCTCGACCAGTTCCACGCCGTTGTAGGCGCCGCCGATCGGGTCGGTGTAGTCGCAGGCCGTGGCCGCGAAATCGTCGAGCGTGTGAACCCCGCCCAGCGCATTCAGCGAGCGCACCATATCCTCGGCAACCTCGCCCTCATAGAACCCGGCGCGACCCTCTTTCGCGATGCGGCGCAGCACCTCGGCCTGACCAGGCGCGCGGAACACCTGACCGGGCGTCGGCGCCTTGCCGTCGTGAAGGTAGAACTCACGCGCCACCCCCTGCAACGACCCGGCATATTGCCCCCAGTCGAACGCCGTGCGCGGCGCCACCGGCACGCCCTCGTCGGCCGCGCGGATCGCCGGGGCGAGGCTTGCGGCAAGGCCAAGCCGCCCCCAGTCGGCCGACAGGCGGCAGAAAGCGTCGATGGCGCCCGGAACGTTGGCCGCCTCCGCCGTGTCGAGCGGAACCGCCGCCAGCCCGCGGCCGCGCAACTCGGCCGCCGACAGCGCCCTGGGCGCCCGGCCCGAGCCGTTCAGCGCGACGATGCGTTCTTCCCCCGCCGGTTTCAGCAGCACGAAGCAGTCGCCGCCGATCCCGGTCATCATCGGCTCGCAAATTCCAAGCAGCACGGCGGCGCCGATGGCGGCATCGACCGCGTTGCCGCCCGCTTGAAGGATGTCGATCGCCGTCCGGCTGGCAAGCGGATGCGAGGTCGCGGCCATGCCGTTCAGGGCGAAGACGGCTGACCGGCCTGGCCGTTGAAAATCGCGCATGTCTGTTCTCCCGTGCTGCGGGGAGCCTAGGCGGGCGCTCGGGGATTTCCAAGTGGGGGCAGTGGACCTCGGCGCCGCAAACTGGGTGGGGGCTGTTTACTGCGGCGCCGAGGGAAGCCTGTGCGGCTACAGCGCCTGTCTGGCAGTCCCGTGCGGCGGTGATTTGCAGGAGCCGGGGCATTTTCAAGGCAATGTTGCCGGAACCGCGACGATTCATTGGTGGGGCGCCAATTGGGTCCGCATCAACTGAAAGCTGAGGCAGTTCCGCCCCCGCTCGCGCCGGTAGCACAGGTCTTGCGAAAGCGTCCGGATCAGGTGCCAGCCATATCCGCCCTCGGCCTGCGCGTCGGCATTCGCCGTGACGCGCAGCCGCCCCTCGGGCAGCGCGCCGCCCGGCATCGGCAGGCCGTCATCCGAGATCGCGCATACGAGCCCCTCTGCCGTCGGCCGGATACACAGTTCGATCCGGCCGGAGCCCGCGCAATAGGCATGTTCGACGATGTTGTTGAGCACTTCCGCCAGCACGATCTCGACCGTGTTCCGGTCCTCGGGGGTCGTCAGATGCGGCGCCAGACCCAGGGTCAGCGCGGCCAGGGCGCGCCGCACCGCGAAGGGGTCGCTGTCGAAGACCAGTCGAAGGTCGCCGCGATCCGGCGCTGCCAGCAGGTCACAGGGCATGGAGCCTTCCCGGGTCGACGGCCGTCGGTGCGTCGGGGTGGATCGTGAAGACCCGGTCCATCCGTGTCAGGCGGAAGACCTTTTCCACCGCCGACGTCAGGCCGGCAAGCTCCAGCGGCCGGTCCTGCGGCAGCATCTTCATCACCGCCACCACGGCGCCGAGCCCGCTCGAATCGAGGAATGTCACCCGCGACAGATCGAGGATCACCCGGTCAGACGGTTCCATGATGACGTCCCGCATCGCGTCCTTGAACCGGATCGCCACGGCGGCGTCGATCCGGGCATCCACCACATGTACCAGCAGGGCCCCGCCATGCCGTTCCGTCCGCATTTCCATGCCGTCCTCCGTCTACGATCGTGAAGGCGACCCTAGACGGCATTCCTTACCATTCGGTATGCAGGGAACAGGCATTCCGGGAGGGCGCGATGGACGCGGTGGCGATAATCGGTTCGGCGCGCACGCCGATGGGCAGTTTCCAGGGCACGCTGTCCGGTGCGGACGCCCCCGCACTGGGTGGCGCGGCCATCGCGGCGGCACTGGCGCGCGCGGGCGTGGCGCCCGACCGGGTCGAGGAACTGCTGATGGGCTGCGTCCTGGCCGCGGGTCAGGGTCAGGCGCCCGCCCGGCAGGCCGGGTTTCGCGCCGGGCTGCCGCAGACGGTTCCCGCGACCACGCTGAACAAGATGTGCGGCTCGGGCATGAAGGCCGCGATGATCGGCTTCGACCAGATCGCGCTCGGCGCGGCCGGGATCGTCGTCGCGGGCGGGATGGAAAGCATGACGAACGCGCCCTACCTGTTGCCCAAGATGCGCGGCGGTGCCCGGCTCGGCCATGCCCAGGCGATGGACCACATGTTCCTCGACGGGCTGGAGGATGCCTATGACAAGGGCCGCCTGATGGGCACCTTCGCCGAGGATTGCGCGGCCGCCTTCCAGTTCAGCCGCGACGATCAGGATGCCTACGCGCTGTCGTCGCTGACCTTCGCGCACGAGGCCCAGACCTCCGGGGCCTTCGCGGCCGAGATCGCGCCGGTCACCGTGACGGGCCGCGGTGGCGCGATCGAGGTGGCGCTGGACGAGCAGCCCCTGAACGCGCGCCCGGAGAAGATCCCGACGCTGAAGCCCGCGTTCCGGCCCGGCGGCACCGTCACCGCGGCCAACTCCTCGTCGATCTCCGATGGCGCCGCCGCCCTCGTGCTCGCGGCAGCCAGCCTCGCCGAAGCTGAGAATCTGCCGATCCGCGCCCGCATCCTCGGCCACGCCAGCCACGCCCAGGCCCCCGCCGATTTCCCGACGGCGCCGATCCCCGCCGCGCGCAAGCTCCTCGCCCGGCTCGGCTGGAGCGTGAGCGACGTCGACCTCTGGGAGGTGAACGAAGCTTTCGCCGTGGTGCCGATGGCCTTCATGCGCATCCTGGGCGTGCCGCGCGCGCAGATGAACGTGAACGGCGGGGCCTGCGCGCTGGGCCACCCGATCGGCGCCTCGGGCGCGCGGATCATCGTGACGCTGCTGCACGCGCTCGAGGCGCGCGGCCTCAAACGCGGCGTCGCCGCGATCTGCATCGGTGGCGGCGAGGGCACCGCCATCGCCATCGAGCGCCCCTGACCCTTGCTCATTCACACTGGTCAAAATATCCTCGGGGGTGAATTGGCCGCAGGCCAAGAGGGGGCAGAGAGCCCCCTCTCTCCGCTCCGCGAAAGCCGCCCGATGACCGACTACCGCGCCCTCGCCGCCCGCATCGCCACCCTGACCGCGGGCGAGACCGACCCCGTTGCCCTGATGGCCACCGTCGCCTGCGAGGTGCACCACGCCTCCGACCGCTTCGACTGGACCGGGTTCTACCGCGTCGTCGCGCCGGAATTGTTGAAGATCGGCCCTTATCAGGGCGGTCACGGCTGCCTGGTCATCCCGTTTTCGCGCGGCGTCTGCGGCGCGGCGGCGCGCACCGGGCAGGTGCAGCTTGTGCCCGATGTCGATGCCTTCCCCGGCCATATCGCCTGCGCCTCGTCCACCCGGTCCGAGATCGTGCTGCCGGTCCGCAACGGCAGGGGCGCGCTGATCGGCGTCTTCGATATCGACAGCGACCGCCCCGCCGCCTTTACCGACGACGATGCGCGCGAACTGGCTGCCATCCTTGCGCGGGCCTTTCTGCACGCGGTCTGAGTTGCAGGATGTCGCTCCGCGTCGCCGTCCGGTCGGGGCGCGGCGATCGGGGCGGTGCGGGTTGGGCCACCCTTGCGCCAGCGCCCACCTTTCACGGTATGGACGTGATCGGAGAGAGGGCGGATGTTGCACGGATCATGTCACTGCGGGTCGGTCGCGTTCGCCGTCAGCGGCCCGGCGCGCGATGTCTGGGCCTGCCATTGCGGCCAGTGTCGGCGGTGGAGCGGCCACGTCTGGGCGGCCTCCTCTGCCGCAAAGGCTGATGTGAGGCTGACCAGGCAGGACGGGTTGGCCTGGTACCGCTCATCGGGCCGGGCTGAACGGGGGTTCTGCCGCGTCTGCGGCGCGAGCCTCTTCTGGGTGCCCGAGGGCGAAGACCGCGTCGCCTTCGCCCCCGGCTGTCTTGATGCGCCAACCGGATTGCGTCTGGTGCGCCATATCTTCGTGACGGACGCTGGTGACTACTACGCTCCCGAAGGGCCGCCGCCCCCGATGGCCAGTGCCGAAGGCCGCACCTCCGCCGCCTGCCTCTGCGGCGCCTGCCGCTTCACCCTGCCGGTGCCGGTGGGCGAGGTCACCGCCTGCCACTGCACGCAATGCCGCAAGACCTCGGGCCACTACGCCGCCTCGGTCGACGTGGGCGAGGCCGACGTGGTCTGGCAGGCCAGCACCCCTTTGGCGACCTACACCATCCCCGGCGGCGGCACCCGCGGGTTCTGCGGCGATTGCGGGTCGAGCCTGTGGTTCCGTGCCGCCGATGGGGCCTTCTCGGTCGAGGCCGGATGCCTGGACGCGCCCACCGGCGGGCGGCTGACCTCCCACATCTTCGCCGCCTTCAAAGGCGATTACTACACGCTTGACGACGGGTTGCCGCAGTCGCCGGACGCCTGAGCTAAAGCCGCCGACTTGGCACCCAGGCATAGCCCGAGGGCGACAGGATCACCGCCTCGCGCAGCCCGTGCGCGGTCTTGTCGACGGGCGGCGACAGCAGGGTGGCGCCGTCGAACGCGGCCGCCCGCGCGGCCGCCGTGTCGGGATCGGTTTCGTGCAGCCGCAACTCGATCCCGCCGCCGCGCGGGCCCGCTTCGGGCAGCAGCGAGGGCAGCGGGTGGGCGCCGTAGCTCGCGTCCGAGTGCAACAGGAACACCAGCATGCCATAGCGCACGATGGCGAAATCGGCGTCGAGGCGGGGAATGGAGAGCCCGAGTACCTCGCGCAGGAACGCCGCCTCACGCCGGACATCGGCGACCAGAAGGTTGATCGTCAGCCCGGTCATCGACCGCCCGAAGGCCTCCGCCTCGACCGTTTCAAGGTCCATCCTGCCCTCCCGCTTTGCCGCATCTTGCGCCGGGGCGCGGGCTGCCGTCTAGATAGCGCCGACCCCTGCGAGGATATCGCCGATGCTGCACCTGCTTTTGTCTTTCCCGCCCGGCCACCTTGCGACCTTCATCGCGGGCGGGCTGGTGGTGAACTTCGCGCCGGGGCAGGATGTGATTTTCGCTACCGCCAGCGGCATTCGCGGCGGACCGCGCATCGGGGCCCTGGCGGGGCTGGGCGTCGGGTTCGGCGTGGTCTGGCATGTGACGCTGGCGGCGCTGGGCGTTTCGGCGGCCATCGCCGCTTGGCCGGGGGCCTTGGACGCCATCCGCTGGATCGGCGCCGCCTATCTGCTGTTTCTGGCCTGGCAAAGCTGGCGCGCACAGGGCACCCTGCCCGAGGGGCGCGGCGCGGGCCATGCCTGGTCGGCGATCCGGCGCGGGTTCCTGTCGAATGCGCTGAACCCCAAGCCGGTGCTGTTCATCCTGGCCTTCCTGCCGCAATTCACCGAGCCGGCGCTGGGTCCGATCTGGCAGCAGATCGTTCTGCTGGGCGGCATCTTCGCCTTCACCGGCACGCTGGTGACGATGGGCTACGGCGTTGTCGCGGGGTATGTGCGCCATGCGCTCGGCCGCCGGATGGCTGCGCTGAACCGGGTGGCGGCGGTGATGTTCGGCGCGCTGGCGCTGCGCCTGATTGTGGATTGAGGAGAGAGATCATGGACATAACCCTGCTTGACGGCGGCATGGGGCAAGAGCTTCTGGCCCGCACCGGTGACGAACCGACGCCGCTTTGGGCGACCCAGGTGATGCTGGATCATCCCGACGTGGTGCGCGAAATCCATGCCGACTACTTCGCTGCCGGGGCCACGGTGGCGACGACAAACACCTATGCGATTCACCATGACCGGCTGGAACGCTTCGACGTCGACCACCTGTTCGAGACCCTGCACATGAAGGCGATCACGCAGGCCGAGGAGGCGCGCACGGCTCACGGCAGCGGGCGCATCGCCGGCTCGCTGGGCCCGCTGGTCGCGACCTACCGGCCGGAAACCTGCCCGCCGGTGGCCGAGGCGCAGCCGAAATACGCCGAGATCGCGCGGCTGATCGGCCCGCACGTCGATCTGTTCCTGTGCGAGACGATGTCCTCGGTGATGCAGGCCGAAGGTGCGCTGGCGGGCGCGGCGGCTGGCGGCAAGCCGGTCTGGCTGTCGGTGACGGTCGATGACCGCGACGGCACCCGCCTGCGCTCGGGCGAGCCGCTGGCCGACCTCGCGCCGCTGATCGAGCGCTACCAACCCGCCGCGATCCTGTGCAACTGCTCCGTGCCCGAGGCGATGGCCGACGCGATGGCCGAGGTGGCGCAGTTCGGCCTGCCGTTCGGCGCCTATGCCAACGGCTTCACCCACATCTCGGACGCCTTCAAGCAAGACAGCCCCACCGTCGCCGCGCTGGCGGCGCGCCACGATCTGACGCCCGACCGCTATGCCGGGTTCGCGATGGGCTGGGTCGGGCAGGGCGCCACCATCGTCGGCGGCTGCTGCGAGGTCGGCCCCGCCCATATCCGCGCGCTGGCCGCGGCGCTGAAAGCGGCCGGACATCGGATCGTCTGACGCTTGACGGGGCGCGGGCGGGCGCATAGCCGGGGCGCATGAGCGACAGTTACGCCCCGCCCGACGAGCCCCTGCGCATCGTCCACGCCGATCAGCACCTGCTGGTGCTGAACAAACCCGCGGGGCTGCTGTCGGTGCCGGGCAAGGGCGCGCATCTGGCCGATTGCCTGATCACCCGCGCTCAACGGGTCTACCCCGCGGCGCTGCTGGTGCACCGGCTCGACCGCGATACTTCGGGGTTGATCGTCTATGCGCTGACCAAGGCGGCGCAGCGGTTCCTGAGCCTCGAATTCGAGGAGCGGCGGGTGAAGAAGGTCTACATGGCCCGGCTCTGGGGGCTGCTGGAACCGAAGACCGGCACCGTGGACCTGCCGCTGACCGTCGACTGGCCAAACCGCCCGTTGCAGCACGTCAACCACGAAACCGGCCGCCCGGCGCAAACCGACTGGCGCGTGGTGCGGCACGAGGACGGCACGACACGGGTGCGGCTGATGCCGAAGACCGGGCGCAGCCACCAGTTGCGGGTGCACATGCTGGCGCTGGGTCACCCGATCCTTGGCGACCCGTTCTACGCCACCGGCCCCGCGCGCGACTTCCCGCGCCTGATGCTGCACGCCGAAAGCCTGAAGATCAATCACCCCGACGGCGGGCGGGGGCTGACCTTCTCGGTGCCGGCGCCTTTCTGAACCCTCATTCATCTTGGCGGAGAATATCCCCGCCGAAGGCATCCGGCTTTGGCCACAGGAGCCTCCGGCGGGAGTATTTTGCCCAAGAAGATGCGCAGGAGTCAGAGGTCGAGGGCGACCTTGCGCCCTTCATGGAAGGCGAAGGGGGCCAACCGGGGGGCGGCGGCGTCGCCGATCAGGCGGATGTGGAGGTCGGGGAGCGCGGCCGAGAGCGGGTCAAAGCTGCGGTTGGTGGTGGACATGACGAGGGCGGAGGCAGGGATGCGCTCTTCATGGCCGTCGAGCAGGCTGCGGACGGTGGCGCCGTCGCCGTGCCATTCGGCGATCAGATGGTCGGTCAGCATCCGCACCCCGAGGCGCGCAAGGCGCTGGCGCAGCGGCAGGTCGGCGTTGGTGCGGGCGATCTCTTTGCCGACAAAGGCTTCCGGGGTGACGAGGGTCACACGCTTGCCCTGTTCGGCCAGCGCCCAGGCGGTGCCGTTGCCGCGCCAATGGCTGCCCTCGTCATAGAGGATCACCGTCTCGCCGATCCTCGCCTCGCGGCGCATCACCTCTTCGGGCGAGAAGACGCGGCCGTGGTCGAGGCCGGGCAGGCGGTCCAATTGCGGCAGTCCGCGTTGCGAAAAGCCCTCGTCCGGCAGTGAGCCGGTGGCAAGGATCACCACCTCGGGCGCGCGGGTGCGGATGTCGTCGGCGTCGAGGTAGGCATTGAGCGTCAGCTTCACCTGAAGCTTTGTGAACTGGCGTTCATACCAGTTCATCAGGTCGATGATCTGGGCCCTGCGGGGCTGCAGGCCGGCCAACCGGAACTGGCCGCCGATCTGTGGCGCCGCCTCGACGATTTCCACCTGATGGCCGCGCTCGGCGGCGACGCGGGCGGCCTCCAGCCCCGCCGGTCCGGCGCCGACGACCAGCACGCGCTTGGGGGCGGCCGAGCGGGTGAAGCGGTCGCCGCCCCATTCGAACTCGCGTCCCGCCGAGGGATTGACGAGGCAGGAAATCCAGTAGTCGCGGGAACGGCGGCCCCAGCACATCTGGTTGCAGGAGATGCAGCCGCGCACATCCTCGACGCGGCCCTGCGCGGTCTTGGCGGCCAGGTGGGGGTCGGCGATCTGGCCGCGCACGATCGAAACCAGATCGGCCTCGCCGGAGGCGATCACCGCCTCGCCATTGTCGGGGGTGCGGATATGCGCCTCGGAGGTGACCCTGGCGTGCTTCAGCAGTCCTTTCAGCACCTTGGTGAAGGGCGCCGTCAGCTTCTCGCCATGCACGAAGGTGGGGATCAGATGGTCGAAGTCGAGGTAGCCGCCCGCGCCGCAGGTGACGTAGTCGACGTGACCGGTGGCATCGTGCAGCGCCACGACCTCGGCCAGCGCCTCGCCCTTTAGCGTGACCGGGTCGGCGTCGGAGGTGGAGATGGCAAGGCCGATGACGAAATCCTCGCCGCAGGCGCGGCGGATGTTCTCGATGATGGTGCGGCTCAGGCGCGTGCGGTTTTCGAGCGATCCGCCCCAGCGGTCGTCGCGCCGGTTGCTCCAGGGCGTCCAGAACTGATCCAGCAGCGAGTGGTAGGCGGCCCAGACCTCCACCCCCTGAAAACCGCCCGCCTTGCAGCGCAGCGCGGCGGCGGTGTGGGCCGCGATGATCTCCTGAATCTCGGCCTCGGTCATCGCGTGGCTGCCGTCGCTGTCGTGGTAACTCGGCATCCCGGAGGGGCCCCAACCCGGCGCGAAGGAAAGGTCGGCGTCGCTGTGCTGGCCAACGGAGTAGAGTTGTTGCAGGACGACCGCGCCCGCCTCTTTCACCGGCTCGGTGACGGTGCGGAAATGCGGGATCACCGCGTCGGTGGAGTGTCGGAAGTTGCCGCGCGTCAGCACCGCCGTGCGGTGGACCGGCATCGGTTCGGCCACGATCATCGCCGCCCCGCCAAGCGCGCGTTCCAGCAGGTAGCCGCCGAAACGGGGGCCGGGCAGCCCGTCATCCGACATGTTGGCGGTATGAGCGCCAAAGACGATGCGGTTGCGCAAGCTGTGGCCGCGCAGGGTGAGGGGCGACATCAGGCGGGGGTGGGCGGTCATGGCATCCTCCGGGGTTGGGCGGATGCTACGACCTGGGGCAGGGCCGCGCAAAGAAGCGGGCGCGACATTGCGCGGGGCGGCGATGTCGTTTTCCGATGCGGGCAGGTGGCGGGTGGGTGGGGATGCCGCAAATCGCGTGCCGTGCTACGATTGCCGCAGCGGGAACAGGGAGGCGCGCATGGGTGAAGCGGTCTTGGTGCTGCTGGGCACGACGAAGGGAGTGTTTGTGCTGGCCTCTGATGCCGAGCGACGCGACTGGCATCTGCGCGGCCCGTTCTGTGACGGATGGTCGATCAACCATGTCATCGGCGATCCCGCCACCGGCACGATCTGGGCCGCCGGGGGCGGAGAATGGACCGGCGCCGGGGTCTGGCGGTCGCAGGACGGCGGCGAAACCTGGTCGCAGTCGAAGCTCGCCAACGGCAAGTTCGACGCCTGGATGACGGCCGATCCGGGGTTCGCGGCGCGCATCGGCCGGGAACCGTCGCCTCCCGCCGCCTTCACCGGCAAGATCGACGCGCTCTGGTCGCTGGGGATGGCGGGCGGAACCCTGCTGGCCGGGGCCAAGCCGGCGGCGCTTTACGCCAGTACGGATCGGGGCGAGAACTGGGCGCGGGTCGATGGGCTGAGCGATCACCCCTCGGCCCCGGAGTGGCAACCGGGCGGGGCAGGGCTCGTGCTGCACACCATTCTGGCGGACCCCGGGGCGCCGGAAAAGCTGTGGGTCGGCATCTCGGCGGCGGGGGTCTTCGCGTCGGAAGACGGTGGGGCAACCTGGGAGCGGCGGAACCGCTTGTCGAACGCGGGCCCGGACTGCGCGCACGCCCATGCCGGATCCGACCCCGACCATGAGGTCGGGCATTGCGTGCACAACATGGTGTGGGCGCCCGGCGACCTGATGTATCAGCAAAACCACCACGGCGTGTTCCGCAGCCCCGATGGTGGCCGCAGTTGGGACGGCATCACCGTGGGTCTGCCCTCGGATTTCGGGTTCCCGATCGCCGTGCATCCGCGCGACCCACAGACGCTCTGGGTGCTTCCGCTGAACGGCGACATGGCCGGGCGCTATCCGCCCGAGGCCTCGGCGGCCGTCTGGCGGTCGCGCGATGGCGGGGAAAGCTGGGCGGCGATGCGGGCGGGCCTGCCGGGGCAGAACTGTTTCTTCACCGTGCTGCGGCAGGCGATGGCGACGGATCGGGCGACGCCCGCCGGGGTCTATTTCGGCACCAACAGCGGGTCAGTCTTCGCCAGCGCGGACGAGGGCGATCACTGGGCCGAGATCGCCCGCCACCTGCCGACGGTGCTGAGCGTCGAGGTGCTTCAGCGCGCGTAAGCGGGCGGTGTTATTCCGCCGCCCAGCCAGAGATCGCCTTGACCTCCAGGAACTCCTCGATGCCCCAGTGGCCGCCTTCTCGCGCACGGCCCGAAGATTTCACGCCGCCGAAGGGCGAGCCCGCGCCGCGGGATTGGCCGTTCATCTCGACCATGCCCGCGCGCAGTTGCCGCGCCAGCCGGTTGCGCCGGGCGCCGTCCTGAGACTGAACGTAATTGGACAGGCCGTAGGGCGTGTCGTTGGCGATCCGCACCGCCTCGTCCTCGGTGTCGAAGGGGATCATCGACAGCACCGGTCCGAAGATTTCCTCGCGCTCGATGGTCATGCCGGGCACCACGTCGGCAAAGACGGTGGGGCGCACGAAATAGCCGCGGTTCAGGCCGTCCGGGCGGCCAAGGCCCCCGGCAACCAGACGCGCGCCCTCGGCGATGCCAGTTTCGATCATGCCCTGGATCTTGTCATACTGCATCTGGCTGACGACCGGGCCGACGTGCCCGCCCGCCTCGTGTGCCGAGGCCACCTTCGTCGCCTCGGCCACCTGCCGTGCAATCTCGACCGCCTGATCATAGATCGGGCGTTCCACCAGCATCCGCGTTGGGGCGTTGCAGCTTTGGCCGGAGTTGTTGAAGCAGTGCTTCACCCCCCGTTCGACCGCCTTGGCGTCGGCATCGGCGAAGACAAGGTTGGCGCCCTTGCCGCCCAGTTCCAGACACACCCGTTTCAGGCTGTCTGCGGCGGCTTTCGAGATCGCGATCCCGGCGCGGGTGGAGCCGGTGAAGCTGATCATCTCGACATCCGGATGGGTGGACAGGCGGCTGCCGACGCCCATCCCGTCGCCATTGACGAGGTTGAAGACACCCGGCGGCACGCCCGCCTCATCCACGATCTCGGCGAAGACGAGCGACGACAGCGGCGCGATTTCCGAGGGTTTGAGCACCATCGTGCAGCCCGCCAGCAGCGCCGGAATCGCCTTCAGCGTGACCTGGTTCATCGGCCAGTTCCACGGCGTGATCAGGCCGACCACGCCGATCGGTTCCAGCGCGATGCGGTCGTTCGGGGCATGGGGGCCGAGCGGGCGAATGAACTCCATCGCCTTGAACGCGGTGATGAAATTCTGGATGTGCCAGGTGCCGGATGTGGTCTGCGACCGGCGCGCCATATCGATCGGGGCACCCATCTCAAGGCTGATCGCGCGGCTCATGTCTTCGGCGCGGCGTTCGTAGACGGCGAGGATCCTCTCGACACAGGCCAGCCGTGCCGCGGGCGGGGTCTGCGACCAGCCGGGGAAGGCGGCCTTGGCGGCGGCGACGGCGACATCGGCATCGGCGGCGCTGCCGAGCGAGATCGTCGCACAATGCTCCTCGGTCGAGGGGTCGATGACCGGGAAATCATGGGCGACGGCCGGGGCAACCCAGGCGCCGTTGATGTAAAATTCACGTTTGCGCGTCATGCTCGCCTCCATCGGTCGGGCCATACCTTGGCACCGTCGACCTCCGGCGGCAAGGCGCGGGCCCGACATCGGGGGTCGCATTCCGGCGCGGCGCCGACTATGTCATTCGCGCAACCGTCACTTCGCAAACCAGGGGATTCCGATGGGCCTGCGCATCAACGACACCGCTCCGAACTTCACCGCCAACTCGACCAACGGGCCGATCACGCTGCACGACTGGATCGGCGAGGGCTACGCCATCCTGTTCAGCCACCCGAAGGATTTCACACCGGTCTGCACCACCGAATTCGGGGCAGTGGCCCAGCTTGTGCCCGAATTCAAGAAGCGCAACACCAAGGTGATGGGCATTTCGGTGGACAGTGTCGCGGACCACCAGAAATGGAAGCGCGACATCGAGGCCTTCGCCGGCGCCCCGGCCGACTTTCCGATCATCGACGACACCTCGCTGGCGGTCGCCAAGGCCTATGACATGCTGCCCGCCGATGCCTACCTGCCCGACGGCCGCACGCCCGCCCATTCTGCCACGGTGCGCACGGTGTTCATCATCGGGCCGGACAAGAAGATCCGCCTGACAATGGCCTATCCGATGTCGGTCGGGCGCAACTTCGCCGAAATCCTGCGCGCCCTCGATGCCGTGCGGATCACCGACGGCGTGCCGGTCGCCACCCCCGCCAACTGGGTGCCGGGGCAGGACGTCATCGTGTCGATGAGTCTGAACGACGCGCAGGCAAAGGCGAAGTTCGGCGACCTGGACATCAAACTGCCCTACCTGCGCTTCGCCGCGGCGCCGTAGTAAGGCGCTCCGGTCAAGACCCGGCTCCACCGGTGGCCGGAAATCCAAAGGCCCCGGCTTTCGCCGGGGCCTTCGTCATTACGGGGTTGGAAGGCTCACGCCTCTTCGGTCTTCTTCTCGACGATCTCGGCGCCGGTGTCCTGGTCGACCATCTTCATGCCGAGCCGGACCTTGCCGCGCTCGTCAAAGCCGAGCAGCTTGACCTTCACTTCCTGGCCTTCCTTCAAGAGCTCGTTCGGGTGGTTGAGCCGCTTGGCGGAAATCTGGCTGACGTGCACCAGACCGTCGCGCTTGCCGAAGAAGTTCACGAAGGCGCCGAAATCGACCAGCTTCACCACCTTGCCGGTGTAGATGCGGCCTTCCTCGGGTTCCGCCACGATCGACCAGATCATGTCGTAGGCCTTCTTGATCGAGTCGGCGTTGGCCGAGGCGATCTTGATGATGCCGTCGTCGTTGATGTCGACCTTGGCGCCCGAAACCTCGACGATCTCGCGGATCACCTTGCCGCCCGAGCCGATCACTTCCCGGATCTTGTCGGTCGGGATCTGCATCGTCTCGATCCGCGGCGCGTGGGCCGAGAACTCGGTCCGGCCCGCGGTCAGCGCATTTGCCATCTCGCCCAGGATGTGCATCCGGCCGTCACGCGCTTGCGCCAGGGCCTGCTCCATGATCTCGGGCGTGATGCCCGCGACCTTGATGTCCATCTGCAGCGAGGTGATGCCGTTCGAGGTGCCCGCCACCTTGAAGTCCATGTCGCCGAGGTGATCCTCGTCGCCGAGGATGTCGGTCAGCACGGCCCAGCGGCCATCGTCTTCCAGGATCAGACCCATCGCGACACCGGCGACCGGCGCTTTCAGCGGCACGCCCGCGTCCATCATCGACAGCGAACCACCGCAGACCGACGCCATCGACGACGAGCCGTTCGATTCCGTGATCTCGGAGACGACGCGGATCGTGTAGGGGAAGTCGGTCGGCGCGGGCAGAACCGCCTGCAGCGCACGCCAGGCCAGCTTGCCGTGGCCGATTTCGCGACGGCCCGGCCCCGACACGCGGCCGACTTCGCCGACCGAGTAGGGCGGGAAGTTGTAGTGCAGCAGGAAGTTGGAGCGCGAGTTGCCGTGCAGGGCGTCGATGATCTGCTCATCCTCGCCGGTGCCCAGCGTGGTCACGACCAGCGCCTGGGTTTCGCCACGGGTGAACAGCGCCGAACCGTGGGTGCGCGGCAGGATGCCGACTTCCGACACGATCGGGCGCACGGTCTTGTTGTCGCGCCCGTCGATGCGGGCCCCGCCGTTGATGATGTCGCCGCGCAGGATCGCGCTTTCCAGCTTCTTGAACGCCGAACCGAGGTTCGTGTCGGCCAGATCGTCGGCCGACAGCGCCGCTTTCACGGTGTCACGGGCGGCGGAAATGGCGTTCTGGCGTTCCTGTTTGTCGCGCAAGCCAAAGGCTGCGCGCATCTTCGCCTCGCCGGCCGCCTTCACCTTGGCATAAAGCGCCGAGTAGTCCGGTGCCGAATAGTCGAAGGGCTCTTTGGCTGCCGCTTCGGCAAGGTCGATGATCATGTCGATCACCGGCTGCATTGCGGCATGGCCGAACTTCACGGCGCCCAGCATCTCGGCTTCGGACAGCTCGTAGGCTTCCGATTCCACCATCATCACGGCGTCTTTGGTGCCGGCGACGACAAGGTCGAGGCGCTGGTCGGGGTTGTTGCGCAGGTTCTGCATGTCATCAACCTGCGGGTTGAGGACGTATTCGCCGTTCGAGAAGCCGACGCGCGCGGCGCCGATCGGGCCGCGGAACGGCACACCCGAAAGCGTCAGCGCGGCCGAGGCGGCGATCAGCGCGACGATGTCGGGCTCGTTGACAAGGTCATGGCTCAGCACGGTCGCCATCACCAGCACTTCGTTCTTGAAACCATCGACGAACAGCGGGCGGCAGGGCCGGTCGATCAAGCGCGAGGTCAGCGTTTCCTTTTCGGACGGCCGCGCCTCGCGCTTGAAGAAGCCGCCGGGCACCTTGCCCGCGGCGTAGTATTTTTCCTGGTAGTGGACGGTCAGCGGGAAGAAGTCCTGCCCCGTCTTCGCCTCCTTGGCGAAGGTGACGTTGGCCATGACGGAGGTCTCGCCCAGCGTGGCGATGACCGAGCCATCGGCCTGACGGGCGACCTTGCCGGTTTCCAGTGTCAGCGTCTCGCCGCCCCACTGGATCGATTTTCGTGTAACGTTGAACATGTCGTTTCCTCAAGGGTCGCCCGGCCCTCCGGGTGCCCTTATCCTATGGCGGCCCCATTGCCGCCGCCCCCTGATCCTTCGCATGTGCCCGGGGGGATCGGGCCTCACGTCGCAGATGGGGCGCGCCTTACAGGAAAACGAGGGGGTTGGGAAGTGGCGGCATTCCGGGGTTGCGTGTCAGTCCTGCGTCGGGTCCGGCACCGAGACGGCGAGATAGACGCCGAAAAGCGTGACCACCAGCCCCAGCGCCATGGCCATCGTCAGCGGATCGCCGAACAGGGCCCGGGCCCAAAGCATGGTGACGGGCGGGCTCAGGTAGATCACGCTCGACACCCGAGCCGGGGCATACCAGCGCAGGCAGAAGTAATAGACGCTCCACGCGCCGAAGGTGGCCAGAACCACCAGCCAGCCGATGCCGAAGGCGAAGCGCAGGGTCATCGGCGGCAACAACCCGCCGGAGAAGGCGGCGAAGGGCGCGAAGAACACCGCGGCCCAGAGGCATTGCAGGCCAAGCCGCTGATGGATGGCAAGGCCGCTGGCCCGCATCCGCTTTTGCAGAACGGTCGATAGCGCGAAGGAGATCATTCCGAGGATCGGCAAGACATAGGCAAGGGCGGGCGCGCTGCCGAATGTCAGCGCATCAGCCGACACAATCAGCACGCCCGCCAGGCCAATGGCCGTGCCGAGCCACTGTCGCCCGCTCAGGCGCTGGCCCAGAATCGGCAACGACAGCGCCGCGATGGCCAGCGGCACCAGATCGGCCATCAGCGCCACGAGACCCGTTGGCACCCGGGCCCCGATCGCAAGCGCAAAGCCGCCGAGGTAGAGGAACATCCCGAGGAAGCCGAACAGGCCCTGCTCGGCCAGTGCGCGGCGGGTGATCCTCGGCCCGAAGGCCAGGGCGAAGGGCAGAAGCAGCAGGCCAGACACCAGGCTGCGCCAGAACAGCACGGCGGCAACCGGCGCGCCATCGGTGGCGAAACGGGTGCCGACGAAGCCGGAACTCCACGCGATCACCAGCACCACGGACAGCAGCGGGAACAGCAGGGGCGAAGCGCGCAACCGCCCAGGGACATCGGTCGGGAGGGTTGGAGGCTGCTGGGTGGGCGCGGTTTCCATCGGCCAAGAATGAGGGGCGCGAATTCGGTATGCAGGGTCGGGGGCGACCCTTGTCGCAGCAATGACGACGCAAATGCAAAACGCCCGCGCCATGCGGCACGGGCGTCAATTGCCGTAGCGGTAGCCTTAGCGGCGCAGGCCCAGACGCTCGATGAGCGTGTTGTAGCGCGCTTCGTCTTTTGCCTTGAGGTAGTCCAGCAGCTTGCGGCGCAGCGCCACCATCATCAGAAGACCGCGACGGGAATGGTTGTCCTTGCGGTGCATCTTGAAGTGTTCGGTAAGCGTCGCGATCCGCGAGGACAGGATCGCAACCTGAACCTCGGGCGAACCGGTGTCGCCTTCCTTGATCGCGTAGTCCTTGATCAGCCGGGTTTTCTCTTCGACCGTGATCGACATCGGGGTCTCCTTTCGGATGGGGGTTATGGCGCAGGCCGGGATGTCGTCCAGCAGGGCCCGTGGAGTATCCGCCCAAGGGACAGATGCGCGCGTATAGGGGAAATCGGTTGAAAAGGAAAGCGCGAATCCCCCTGACGGGATCGGTGCGCGCGGCCGCACATCGCGCGGTAACCATGACGCCGAAAGCCGCAAGCCACGCCTTCTTTGCGCCACGTTTTTCTGTCATAATCGTTATATAACAAATAGTTAACGAGATTTGTGGTTAACGGTATCCGCCCGGGGTGGGGGGAGTGTCTGGGGGGTGCGAGTCATGCTGGGACTGTTGGGGTTGATGGGGTTGGCCATGATGGGCGTGTTCTTCGAGCCGTCGCATCCGGACTCCGATCACGATGAGGATGCGGGCACCGGTGGCAGCGACGGCCACGACGGAGATGGCGACGACTCGGGCGGGCACCAGAGTCTGGAGGATTTCATGGGCCTCGCCGATCACCCGCTTGCGGGCAGCGCCGCCGCCGATGCAGCCGGAACCGGCGACGACACCGGGGGCGAGGCGTCCGGGGGCGACCCTGCCCCTCACGGTTCCGAGACCGAAGACCCGGCTGCGACCGATCATGGCGCGGACGACCCGTCGACCGGCGGCAACCTGCCCGACGACCACGTGACCGCTGACCAGGGGCAGGGCGATCACCCGACAGCGGATGGCACGACAGCGGATGGCACGACAGCGGATGCCATGACAGCGGATGCCACGGCAGCCGATCACGCGATGGCCGATCACGCGGTCGGCGATCACGCGACCGGCGATCACACGGCCGGCGACCTGACGGCGCATGGCCCGACCGTGCCCGACCCGGCGACGACGCCCGTGCCGACGGGGGCCGCGCTGCAGCCGCTGGCGCCGGACGCCCCGCTCGACGCCGCCACCCCGGCCGATCAGCCGCTCGACCCCTCGTTGCCGGCCGACCCCGGACCACCGCAGGATACCGGCCCCGCCGATCCACCGATCGACCCCGATGCCCCGCAGACGGTCGACAACGAGCCGGGCGATGGTCCGGTGCTGGAACCGCTGCCCGCCGATCCGGCCGACCCCGGCGTGACCGAACCGACCGAGCCGGAGACCCTGACCGGCACCGACGGGCCCGATCTGCTGGTGGGGGGCGCGGGCGACGACACCATTGCCGGGCACGGCGGCGACGACATGCTGGATGGCCACGCCGGGAACGATTCCCTCGATGGCGGCTCCGGCGACGATCTGATGCATGGCGGCGCGGGCGACGACTCGCTGGCAGGCGGCGATGGCCACGACACGCTGCATGGCGACGCGGGGAATGACACGCTCGACGGCGGCGCGGGCGACGACAGTCTGGCCGGGCACGAGGGCAGTGATTCGCTTGGCGGCGGCGACGGGAACGACACGCTGATGGGGGGCGAAGGCGACGATACGCTCCACGGCGGGGCGGGGGACGATGCGATGCAGGGCAACGCGGGCGACGACAGCCTGACGGGCGGCGCCGGTCATGACACGCTGATGGGCGGCGATGGCAACGACACGCTGGATGGTGCCTCGCACGATGACCCGCAAACCACCGGCGATGAGAGTGCGGATTATCTGAACGGCGGCGCGGGCGATGATCACCTGATCCTCGGGTCGGGCGACCACGCCAGCGGCGGCGATGGCGCCGACACCTTCGAGGCGGGCGACTGGATCGCGGCCGGGCATGACGCCACGATCCACGACTTCGACCCCACGCAGGACCGCATCGTGGTGGAATACGATCCCGCCCAGCATCCCGACCCGGTGCTGACGATCGAGCCGGGCGCGCAGGCGGATTCGGTCTACGTCACGCTGGACGGCGTGCATCTGGCGCAGGTGCTGGGCGTGCCGGGGCTGACGGCGGCCTCGGTCGATCTGGTCAGCGCCTCAGGGTAGGGCGGTAAAGAACGGCAGATAGGCGGCCAGCACCGCGTCGGGCGCCTCTTCCATCGCGAAATGGCCGCTTTCGCAGGAGGTGTCGGTGACCTGATCGGCCCAGGCGCGCCACAACGCGGCAGGCTGCCCGAGGCGCGAGGGGAAGCCGGTCGTGGCCCACAGGAAATGCAGCGGTGCCGCGATCTTGCGCCCCGCATCGCGGTCCGCCTCGTCCAGCGCGCGGTCGGTGGTGGCCCCGGCGCGGTAGTCGGCGCACATCGCGGCGATCCGCGCCGGGTCGCGCGCCTGCGCGTGATAGCTCGCCAGCGAGTCGGGCGGGAAGGCGTGCAACGACTTCGCCCGCGTCCAACTTCGCAGCGTCCAGTCGATGTAGAACACCGGATCGGCCCCGATCATCTTCTCGGGCAGCGGCGCGGGCTGGGCGAGGAAAGTCCAGTGATAGGCGGCCATGCCGAGGCCCGCATCCCAATGCGCCCAGTAGTCGGCGGTGGGCAGAATCTCGATGATGCCCAGCCGGGACACCCGTTCCGGCGCGTCGAGGGCCAGCCGGTAGGCGACCCGCGCACCCCGGTCATGGCCGAGGACATCGGCGCGGGTGATCCCCAGGGCGTCCATCATGCCGGTGATGTCGCGCGCCATCGTGCGTTTCGAATAGGTGCTGTGCCAGACGTCGTCCGGCGGCGCGTCGCTTTGGCCGTAGCCGCGCAGATCGGGGATCAGCACGCGGAAATGCCGGGCGAGCGCAGGCGCGACCTTGGCCCAGCACATGCCGTTCTGCGGGTAGCCGTGCAGCAGGATCAGCGCGGGGCCGGTGCCGGCCTCCTGCACCGACAGGGTGATGCCGTTGGCGGCGACACGGCGCCGAAGGAAGCCGTCGATGGTCGTCATGGTGCCTCCCACGATTCGGGCTGGCGGTCGTAGCTGATATAAAGCGGATGTTTCGGCTGGCCGCCCTGCGTCAGCCCCAGATGATACAGCGGAAGGCCGATTTCGCGCAGCATTCGTTCCACCTGCCGCCCCCGGTCCAGATGCGCACCGTGGCTGCCCCAGGCGCAGATGATGCGGTCGGCCCAACCGGTGCTGTCGCGAAGGGCGGCATCGTTGCCCGGCCCCACCGGGTCGATCGCCGCGCGCATGGCCCTCGGGTCGGTATCGCGCCAGGCGAAGATGTTGCAGACCCGGAACGCGCCGAAGCCGAGGGCCCGCGCCCGCCGCTCGCAGCGTTCCACCGTGGGGTCGTTCTGCACCTCGGTCGCGGTCGAGGGGTTCAGCATGATGAACAGCGCCTTTGGCCCCTTGGCGTCCCAGGCGCGGGTCAGCAGGTAGCGGTAGCGTTCGCAGGGCGAATAGACCGCGGTGGAGGGCGCGTCGCCCTTGAGGTGGGTTCGGGTGATCATGCCCAAGGTTTGCCGGGCGGCGACGGCGCGCGCAAGCCCGGCCCGTCGATCGCGGCAGGGCGGCGGAACGCTTCGCGGGGGATTTTTGGGCCGCGATGAATGGGCGGTTGACAGAGGCGCGGCTGCCGTCTCACCGTTTGTCGCATGAACCATCGTGCCGACATCCACGACCGACTCGCGGCCAGCCTGAAGGCGGCGCGGCGCTCCAAGGGGCTGAGTCTCGATGCGGTGGCCAAGCTTTCCGGCGTCAGCCGCTCGATGGTCAGCCAGATCGAGCGCGGCGAATCGAGCCCGACCGTGGCGACGCTGTGGAACCTGACGCAGGCGCTGCACGTCGATTTCGCCGGGCTGCTGGAAGGGCGCGCGACGCCGGGGGTCGAGGTGATGCGGGCCGGGGCCGCCCCGCTGATCGAGGGGCGCGGGGTCGGGGTGCGCATCCGCATCCTCAGCCCCGCCGAGGCGGCAGGCGCGCATGAGGTCTACGACCTGAGCTTTGCCGAGGGCGGCGCGCTGGTCAGCGACCCGCACGGGCCGGGCTGCCGCGAGCATCTGACGGTGCTGGAGGGCGCGCTGAGCGTGACCTCGGGCGAGGACGAGGAGCATGTCGGCCCCGGCGACACCGCGCGCTACGCGGCGGACCGGCCGCACGCGATCCGCGCCGAGGGTGGCGGGGCGCGCGCGCTGCTGGTGGTGCAGAACAGCTAGGCGGTTTCCGTTTTGGCGGATTCGCATCCGTGATCTTGACGATTTCCGCGCGGGCGGGCATCTTGTCCGCCACATCGGAGGGGGTTCTGAGATGGCGGACAAGGCGGCATTCCTGGCGCACCTCGGGGCCGAGTTGCGCGGCATCGAGGCCGAGGGGCTGATGAAGCGCGAGCGGTTGATCACCTCGCCGCAGGGCGGGCGGGTTTCGGTGGCGGGGCATGACGGCAAGGTCGTGAACCTTTGTGCCAACAACTACCTCGGGCTGGCCGACCATCCGGCGCTGATCGCCGTTGCCAAGCAGGCGATGGACGATCACGGCTACGGCATGGCCTCGGTCCGCTTCATCTGCGGCACACAGGATCTGCACCGGCAGTTGGAGGCGCGGCTGGCGGCCTTTCTGCACAAGGACGATGCGATCCTCTTTGCGGCCTGCTTCGATGCCAACGGCGGGCTGTTCGAGCCGCTGCTGGGGGCCGAGGACGCGGTGATTTCCGACTCGCTCAACCATGCCTCGATCATCGACGGCATCCGGCTGTGCAAGGCGAGGCGCTATCGCTACGCCAATTCCGACATGGACGATCTGGAGACTCAGTTGAAGCAGGCGCGGGCCGAGGGCGCGCGGTTCGTGATGATCGCCACCGATGGCGTCTTCTCGATGGATGGCTATCTGGCGAAACTGCCCGCGATCACCGCGCTGGCCGACCGCTATGGCGCGCTGGTGATGGTGGACGATTGCCACGCCACCGGCTTCATGGGGCCGCAAGGGCGCGGCACGCCCGCCCATGCCGGGGTGGAGGTCGACATCCTGACTGGCACGCTGGGCAAGGCGCTGGGCGGCGCGCTGGGCGGCTACATCGCCGGGCCGCAGCCGGTGATCGACCTGCTGCGCCAGCGGGCGCGGCCCTACCTCTTTTCCAACGCGCTGCCGCCCGCCGTGGTGGCGGCGGGGCTGGCGGCGCTCGATCTGGTCGAGGCGGCGGATGACCTGCGCGCCCGGCTCTTCGCCAACACCGCCCATTGGCGGGCCGGGCTGGCGGCGGCGGGGTTCGACCTGCTGCCGGGCGAGCACCCCATCGTGCCGGTGATGCTGGGCGAGGCGCGGTTGGCGCAGGCGATGGCGGCGGCCTTGTATGAGCGCGGCGTCTACGTCGCGGGCTTCTTCTTCCCGGTGGTGCCGAAGGGGCGCGCCCGCATCCGCACCCAGATGAATGCGGCGCTGAGCCGGGACGATCTCGATTTCGCGCTGGCGGCCTTTGCCGCGGCGGGCAAGGCGGTGGGGGCACTATGACCAACGAAATGAAGGCCTTGGTGAAGGCAAAGCCGGAAGTCGGGCTGTGGATGGAACACCGCCCGGTGCCCGAGATCGGGCATGACGACGTGCTGATCCGCATCCGCAAGACCGGCATCTGCGGCACCGACATCCACATCTGGAATTGGGACGACTGGGCCGCCAAGACGGTGCCGCTGGGCCTGATCACCGGCCACGAATTCGCGGGCGAGATCGTCGACATGGGCCGGGATGTGGAGGGGCTGTCGATCGGCCAGCGCTGCTCGGGCGAGGGCCATCTGATCGGCCGCCAGAGCCGCCAGAGCCGGGCGGGCAAGTTCCACCTCGACCCCGCGACGCGGGGCATCGGGGTGAATGAACCCGGCGCCTTTGCGGGCTACCTGCGGCTGCCCGCGTTCAACGTGGTGCCGTTGCCGGACGAAATCGACGACGACATCGGCGCGATCCTCGACCCGCTGGGCAATGCGGTGCACACCGCGCTCAGCTTCGATCTGGTGGGCGAGGATGTGCTGATCACCGGCGCCGGGCCGATCGGCATCATGGCGGGCGCCGTGGCGCGCCATGTGGGCGCGCGCCATGTGGTGATCACCGACGTCAACCCGGCGCGCCTCGCGCTGGCCGCCGAGGTGGCGGACGTGACGCCGGTGAACGTGGCGACCGAAGACCTGAAAGATGTCATGGCCCGGCTGAAGATGACCGAGGGCTTCGACGTCGGGATGGAAATGTCCGGCAGCCAGGCCGCGATGGACCAGATGATCGAGGCGCTGGTGATGGGCGGGCGGATCGCCCTCCTCGGCATCCCGCCGGGCAAGTCGCCGGTGGACTGGAGCCGGATCGTGTTCAAGGCGATCACCATCAAGGGCGTCTACGGGCGTGAGATTTTCGAGACCTGGTACAAGATGATCGCAATGCTGCAAAACGGGCTCGACATCCGCAAGGTCATCACCCACCGCTTCCCGATCGACCAGTTCCGCGACGGGTTCGAGGTGATGCGCTCGGGCAAATCGGGGAAGGTCGTGCTCGACTGGGGGTGAAAAGCCGTCGGCCGCGCGCCTCTGGCAGGCGTCCGGGGGCGCTGCCTCC
>NZ_CBAICG010000027.1:0-47490 GCF_964715405.1 Solirhodobacter sp.
GACTACCTCGGGCAGCACAACACAAAACCAAAGCCGTTTACTTGGACCAAAACAGCCGAAGACATCCTCACCCGTGAACGACGCGCGCTGAACAAACTCGATGAAGTCAGAGGAAACAGGTAGCAAGCGTCAGACTCAGAACACTAGCATTCTCAAAGGGTTGCTAGGCTTCTTCTTCTTTCAAATTCCCCTTCTTTCCCCCTTGCGCAACGGTCGGAAGACGGCGCCGAGAGGCGCACCGTCACGGTCGCCGCAGTCTGCCTAGCGGCGCAGGCCCGCGCCGATGCGGCGGCGGATGTCTTCCGGCTCGGCGGCCAGCGCGCGGGTCAGCGCGGCAAGGTCGGCCTCGGCGCGGTGCAGGCGGTCGACCAGCGTCAGGACCAGCGCCAGCGCGTCGGCGGCCAGCTCGAATTCGTCGGCCAGTTCACAGGCCAGCGCGAGCCGCGCCACGTCAAGCTGGCGGAACGTCGGGCCGCGCGGGGTCGGCACCGGCAGCACCACCTCGGCCGCGATCCAGGCGGTCAGCCGGGTGCGCGTCAGGGGCGGCACGGCGGCGAGGGTTTCGTCTTCGCTCAGATGCTCGGTCATGCCTTCATCCCCTTGCGCGGGTCATGGGTCTGCGTCTTGCGCCACCCCTCCAGGAACTCGGTCAGCGCCGCATCGGGGTGCGGTGGCGAAACGATGCTGAGCGTCACCAACTGGTCGCCGCGCTCGGGGCTGCCGGGTCGGGCGGTTCCCCGCCCGCGCAGGCGCAAAACGCGGCCGCTGCTGGCCCCCTTCGGCACCGTCAGGCTGACCGGCCCGTCGATCGTCAGCGCCTCGACCTTGGCGCCCAGCACCGCCTCGTCGATGCTGATCGGCAGGGTGATCAGGATGTCGGCGCCTTCGCGCCGGAAGATCGGATGGGGCCGGACCACCAGCGTGATCAGGGCATCACCGGGGCCGCCGCCGCCCAGACCCGCGCCGCCCTTGCCGCGCAGCCGCAGCGTCTGCCCGTCGCTGGCGCCAGGGGGAACCTGCACCTCGAGGTGGCTGCCGTCGGGCAGGGTGATCGGCATCCGCCCGCCCCGCGCGGCATCGAGGAACGGCACGGTCAGGCTGAAATGTGCATCCAGTCCCGGCGCGCTGAAGCCCTGCCCGCCGCCGCCCATGTTGCCGCCGCCCATGTTGCCCCCGTGGTGGCGCAGGAATTCCGCGAAGATGTCGGCCGGATCGACCTCGCCCGAGAAGCCGCGGCCCTGCTGGTAGGCGTTGCCCTCGGCCCCGGCGAAGTCGCGGTAATACTGCCGCTGCGGGCGTTCCTGCCCGGTCGAGTCGATCTCGCCCGCGTCAAAGCGCGCCCGCGTCGCGGGGTCTTTCAGCAGGTCATTGGCCGCCGTCGCCGCCTTGAACCGCGCTTCGGCCTTGGCATCGCCGGGGTTCAGGTCGGGGTGGCTTTCACGCACGATCTTCTTGTAGGCGCGCTTGATCTCGGCCTCGGTCGCGGTCTTTTTCACGCCCAAGGCGGCATAGGGATCGCTGCTCATCGGCGTCTCCTTGTTCACGTCATCATCATCCGCGCTTGGCGCACTGAACGCCAGCCCCGGCGCCGCCGCGTTGATCTGGAGCAAGACCGGGGGCCGGGTTCCCGATCCTCAGACGGTATAAAGGTAAAGGTCGTAATCCACATCGGCGATGGTGCGGGCGACACGGGCGTATTCGGCGGATTTGATCGCGGTGAAGGTGCGGTGCAGGTCGGGGCCAAGCGCATCCCGAAGGAAGGCCGACGCTTTTGCCGCCTCGATCGCCGAGCGCCAGTCGACCGGCATCGGCGGGGCCTCGTCTGCGGCGGCATAGCCGTTGCCGGTGGTCTGGGGGCCGGGGTCGAGGTGGTGTTTCAGGCCGTGGCGAATCCCAGCCAGCACGGTCGTGGCGACAAGGTAGGGGTTGGCGTCCACACCGGCGGGGCGATGCTCGATCCGGCGGGCGGCCACCGACCCGGCCGGGATGCGCAAGGCGACCGAGCGGTTGTTGACGCCCCAGGTCGGCGACACGGGCGCATAGCTCTGGTTGGCGAAGCGGCGCCAGGAATTGGCGTGCGGGGCGAAGACCAGCATCGCCTCGCCCATCGTGGCGCGCAGGCCACCCAGCGCGTGGCGGATGGTCTCGGTCCACTGGCCCTCGACGGCCTCGGCAAAGACGTTCTTTCCTGCCGCATCGCGCAGCGAGACGTGGAAGTGCATCCCGGAACCGGCGGCGTTTTCCATCGGTTTTGCCATGAAGCAGGCGGTGACGCCGTGCCGGCGCGCCTGCAACCGCACGATCCGTTTCAGCCGCATCAGGTCGTCGGCGGCTTGCATCACGGTGTCGCGGTAATGCAGCGTCAGCTCATACTGGCCGGGCGCGTATTCCGAGATCAGGGTTTCCGCCCTGATGCCGGCCTGTTCCGCCGCCGCGTAGACATCGGCGAACAGCGGCACCATGCCGTGCAGGGCGTCAACGGAATAGACCTCGGTGCGGGTGACGGGGCGGCCGTCGAGCACGGCACGGGCGGGTTGAACCTTGCCGTCCGGGCCGCGGTCGTTGGCGAGCAGGAAGAATTCCAGCTCGAAGGCGGCAGAGGCGAAAAGCCCCTCGGCGGCCAGCGCATCGGCCTGGGCCTGCAACGCATGGCGGGGGTCGGAGGCCATCTTTTCGCCGTCGAGGTGATAGAGCGACATGAATACCTCGCCGCGCGGCGGCACGGTGCCATGCAGCGGCTTCAGCGTGCCGGGGATCGGCCAGGCGCGCAGGTCGCCATCGCCCTGATCCCAGATCAGGCCGGTCGCCTCGACATCCTCGCCGCAGATGTCGAGCCCGAGGATCGAGATCGGCAGGTGCCGCCCGCCGGTGTAGAACGGCAGCAGTTCATGGCGCCGGATGATCTTGCCGCGGCCGATGCCGTTGGCATCATGCAGCACGATGTCGAAGGCCTCGATCGCGGGATGGGCGGCGAGGAAGGCTTCGGCCTCGGCGGGGGTCGAACCGGAGGGGCTGGGGCGGGTCATGGCGATCTCAGGCGAAAAGTTCGGTCAGGATCTCGTCGAAGGCGAGGATCAGGCGGTCGATCTGCAGCGTCCTGGTGGCCGGGCTGACCAGCATCATGTTGTGGAACGGCGCGATCAGGCTGCCGCGGTTGACCAGCGCCATGTGGATCGCGGCCTCCAGCGCCGGGTGATGCGCGGCGGCGGCCTCGGTGCCGTTCTTCAGCGGCGCCGGGGCGCAGATGAATTCCACCCGCGCGCCGACCCGCACGATATGCCAGGGCGCGCCGTGGTCGCGGATCACGCGGTCAAGGCCACGGGCCAGACGCTCGGCGCCCTTGTCCATGTGGGCATAGGCCCTGGCGGTCATCACCTCGGCCAGTGTGGCGCGCAGGCAGACGAACTGCATCGGGTTGGCGGAAAGCGTGGTGCCCATGCCGGAATGGCCGGGGGGCCGCATCGCGTCATAGGCGGCGAGCCGGTCGGCGACCTCGGGGCGCAGGCCCCAGACCGCGGTGGGCATCCCCCCCGCCACGCATTTGCCGACCACGAAAATGTCGGGGTCGAGGCCGTGCACCGCCGTGTAGCCGCCGAGGCCGGAGGAAATCGTGTGGGTCTCGTCGATGATCAGCAGCGCGCCGTGGGCGCGGGTCAGGGCGCGCAGCCCGGCGAGGAAATCGCCGCGCGGCAGCACCATGCAGGAGTTGGTCATCACCGGCTCGGTCAGCACGGCGGCGACCTCGCCGGTCTTCAGCGCGGCCTCGACGGCGGCCAGATCGTTGAACTCCACCGCCACGGCGGTTTGCGTCAGGTCGGCGACCTGGCCGACGAGACCGGGGCGGGCGACGGTGCGGCCATCCACCAGCGCCACCATCGTGTCATCGACAGTGCCGTGGTAGCAGCCGTTGAACACCAGCACCTTCGGGCGCCCCGTCACGGCACGCGCGACGCGCAGGGCAAAGCGGTTGGCGTCGGTCGCGGTGGTGGCGATCTGCCAGCGAAAGCTGCCGAAGCGTTCGGTCAGCAGGCGACCTGCGTCCAGCGCGGCCTCGGTCGGCAGCATGTAGGTCAGGCCGTGGCGCGCCTGCTGACGGATCGCGCGGGCAACCGGCACCGGCGAGTGGCCGAACATCGAGCCGGTGTCGCCCAGACAGAAGTCGTCCAGCGCGAAGCCGTCGATG
The DNA here is from genome assembly GCF_964715405.1 of Solirhodobacter sp. Lineage (NCBI taxonomy): Bacteria > Pseudomonadati > Pseudomonadota > Alphaproteobacteria > Rhodobacterales > Paracoccaceae > Solirhodobacter > Solirhodobacter sp. The sequence goes on from NZ_CBAICG010000027.1 coordinate 4,184, forward strand.
TCGGTGATCGTGGCGCCCTTCGCGTTGGCCACCAGCATCGGGAAGGGCATCGGCCAGTCCTTCATCCAGTGCATCGGCACGCCGTCGAGGAAGGCGCCCGCACCCGCCGCCAGCGCGGCGGCGGTGCGAGGCCGCGCGGTGCGGAACCGTTGCGCCTCGCGCCGGGCAAGTGCTGCGATGCGGTCGGCGGGCACGCCGGCAATCAGATCGGGGCCGTCATCCATATGTCACCGGGATGTGAAGGCAGGTTGCCGTCTTCTTAGGCGCGTGGCGGCAGAGCGTCCATCGGGATCGCGAGGCAGAGGCCGCCGGGGGCTTTCCGCCCCCGGACCCCCGGAGGATACTTGGGCCAATGTGAATGGGGAAGATCAGGGGACTTTGACCTCGATCATCCTCGGCCCGTGGCGCGGGGCGCGCAGGGCGGCGGCGAGCGCCTCGGGGGTGGAAGCGACGCTTTCGAACGGCATCCGGACGGCGGCGGCGAGCGGGGCGAAGAGCGGCGGCGTCGGGTCGCAGCCGATCACGTCGGTACCCGCCGCCATCATCGCCTCGGCAATCTCGCGGTAGCCGGCGTTGTTCCAGACCAGGAAGGTGACGTCGACGCCTTCATCCATCGCGGTCAGGAGTTCGGCGAGGCTGAACTGCAACCCGCCGTCGCCGGTGAGGCAGACCACCGGCGTGTCGGGCGCGGCGATCGCGGCGCCGATCGCGGCGGGGGCGCCGAAGCCGAGCGCGCCATAGCCGGTGGCGGCGTTGAACCAGCCGCCGGGGCGGTCGTGGTCGTAGTAGAGGTTGCCGGCGTAGACCGGCTGGGTGCTGTCGCCCGCGATGATGCTGCCCGGCAGGGCGGCGCGGATCGCCTCCAGCATCGACAACTGGTGCTGCATCTCGGGCGGCAGTTCGGCGCGCGCGGCGGTGCGGGCGGCTGCGGCGCGGGCGGCGCCATCGCCGGTGCGCGGCAGCAGGAGGGGCGCAAGGGCGGCGAGCGCCGCGCCCGCATCGGCGACGAACGTCAGGGCGGCGGGATGGCGCAGAAGCTGGGCCGGGTCGATGTCGATGCGGATCATGGCGGAGAGGTCGGGGAAGCCGCCGCGCTTGTACATGTCGTAGTCGGTCGGCCCGATCTCGGTGCCGATGGCGAAGATCGCGTCGGCGGCCGCGATCAGATCGCGCGTGGCCATCAGGCTGGGGCTGGCGGGCACGGTCAGGGCATGGGCGTGCATCAGGCCGCGGGCGTTCGAGGTCTGGATCACCGGTGCATCCAGCGCCTCGGCCACGGCGCGCAGCGCGGCATCGGCCCGTTTGGCGCCGCCGCCGACCAGGATCACCGGGCGGCGGGCGCGGTTCAGCCGTTCGGCTGCCGCCGCGAGGGCGGCTGGGTCGGGCCTTGGCGCGGTTGGCGCCGGGCCCGGCGCGGGCAGCACGGGGCAGGGGCGCGGCATCACATCGGTGGGCACCTGCAGCAGCACCGGGCCGCCGCGGCCCGCCGTCAGCGCGACGAAGGCGGCATCAAGCGCGGGGCCAAGGTCGGCGGCGGTGCCGATCTCCTCGGCCAGCAGCGCGACGGTGCTGGCCAGCGCCAACTGGTCGGGCAGTTCGTGCAGCAGCCCGAGGCCCCGCCCCTGCGTGGCGGCCTCGTTGACGCCCGAGATCACCAGAACGGGGACCGAATCGGCGCGCGACTGCGCCATCGGGGTCAGCGCGTTGGTGACGCCCGGCCCGGTGATGACGAAGGCCACGCCCGGTTTGCTTGAAATTCGGGCATAGCCGTCTGCCATGAAGGCAGCGGCGCCTTCGTGACGTGGCGTCACATGGCGCAGGCCGGAGTTCGGCAGGCCCCGGTAAAGCTCGATCGTGTGGACGCCGGGGATGCCGAAGATGACCTCGACCCCGCGCGCCTTCAGCCCCTGCACCAAAGCCTCGCCAATGCTGGTCATCCGTTCCCCTCCACTTGATCCATAAGCGGCAACCCGAGCAGGGCGCCGATCTTTTCCAACCCCAGCCGGGGCAATTCACCGGCTGCAAAATCCTCGGGCAGCACGGAGCCCTCCAGCCACAGCCCGTCGATCAGCGCGTTGCAGGCGATCGCCTCGGCGCGCAACTGCGTGGGCCCGGCCGGGCGGCCCGCCGCCGCCAGCGCATCGGCGATCAGCACCTGCAATTCGTCGCGGAAGGCATGGTAGCCGCGTTGATGGATCGCGCGCATGTGCGAATCGCGCTGCACCATATGGATGAACCCGGCCCAGATGCCGACCGTGCGCGCATCCGTCAGCGGCGGCGTCAGCGCATGGGACACGAACCGGGCCAGCCGGGCCATCGGGTCGGGGGCGGCGCCGTCCAGCGTGGCGCGGTGGTCGGCGGTCATGCGCTCGACAAAGCTGGCGTAGGCGGCGGCGATCAGGTCTTCCTTGGTGCGGAAATAATGGCGGATCAGCCCCGGCGTCACCCCGGCGCGTTCGGCGATGGCGCGCACCGTTGCCGCCTGCGGCCCGCCCGCGGCGATCAGGTCGAGCGCCGCGGCGATCAGGTCGCCCTGCCGCTGCGCCTCGCCCTCGCGCTTGAACCTGCGGCGTGTGCCCGACATCGCTTTCGCGCCCCTAGTTATACACCCGAAGAATTTCTCGGCGGCCATAATTATACGCTTGCAGAATTACCGGGACCGGGTGTTAATACAACCGAATTGTGACGGAGACGATGCCGGAATGCCAGCCGCCGTGACGCAGGGTGTCGCGCCCTCTCAACGCCCCGATGCCATCCGCATCGAGAACCTGCACAAGTCCTTTGGCCCGCTTGAAGTGCTCAAGGGCGTGTCGCTGACGGCGCGCGAAGGCGATGTGGTGGCGATCATCGGCGGCTCGGGGTCGGGCAAGTCGACGATGCTGCGCTGCATCAACTTTCTGGAGACCCCGACCAGCGGCAAGATCGTGATCGGCACCGAAGAGATCGCGCTGCGCCCCGATGGCACGCCCGCCAGCCGCAAGCAGATCGAACACGCCCGCCGCCGTCTGGGCATGGTGTTCCAGTCGTTCAACCTGTGGAGCCACCGCACCGTGATGGAGAACCTGATCGAGGTTCCCGTCCATGTTCTTGGCGTGCCCAGGGCCGAGGCGATCGAGCGGGCTGAAAAGCTGCTGGCGCGCGTCGGCCTGTCGGAAAAGGCCGGTGTCTACCCCGCCTTCATGTCCGGCGGCCAGCAGCAGCGCGCCGCCATTGCCCGCGCGCTGGCGATCGAGCCGCGCGCGATGCTGTTCGACGAACCGACCTCGGCGCTTGACCCCGAACTGGTGGGCGAGGTGCTGAACGTGATCCGCGGCCTGGCCGACGAGGGCCGCACCATGATCCTTGTGACGCACGAGATGAAGTTCGCGCGCGAGGTGTCGAGCCATGTGATCTACCTCCACAACGGCGTGATCGAGGAAGAGGGTCCGCCCGAGGCCATTTTCGGCGATCCGAAGTCGGAACGACTTAAACAGTTCATCAAATCCGTGGGCTAACCCGGAAAATCCAGCAGAGAGGACTACCTATGAACATGAAGCTTCTGGCACTGGCGGCTGTCGCCGCAATGGGCCTTGGCGCCGCCGCAATGGCCGCCCCCGTCAAGGTCGGCGTCGCCGCAGAGCCCTATCCGCCATTCTCGTCGCCGGACGCCGCCGGCAAGTGGTCGGGCTGGGAAATCGACATCATCGACGCGATCTGCAAGGACGCCAAGCTGGATTGCGTGATCACCCCGGTGGCGTGGGATGGCATCATCCCGTCGCTGACCTCGGGCCAGATCGACGTCATCATGTCATCGATGTCGATCACCGCCGATCGGTCGAAGACGATCGACTTCTCGGACAAGTACTACAACACGCCGACCTCGATCGTCGGCCCGAAAGACATCAAGGAAGATGCCACGCCCGAAGGTCTGGCCGGCAAGACCATCGGGGTGCAGGTCTCGACGATCCACCAGGACTACGCGCAGAAATACTTCACCAAGTCGACGATCAAGACCTACCAGACCCAGGACGAGGTCAACCAGGATCTGGTCGCGGGCCGGATCGACGCGACCCAGGCCGACAGCCTGACGCTCGACGCGTTCCTGACCTCCGACGCGGGCAAGTGCTGCGAACTGAAAGGCAACGTGAAGGACGATCCGGCGATCCTCGGGGCCGGCGTTGGCGCAGGCATCCGCAAGGGCGACACCGCCCTGAAGGACGCGATCAACAAGGCGATCAAGGACATCCGTGCCAACGGCACCTATGACGCGATCACCGCCAAATACTTCAAGTCGTCGATCTACGGCAACTAAGGCCCGACCCGTGCTCGAGTCCCTCACCGACCTCTTCGCGCCGGGGCAGGCGCTCGGGCTATTGGCGCTTTCCCCCCCCGGCTGGGGGGGGAACCTTCTTTACGGGCTGTCGCATTCGATCGAGGTTGCGGTCGGCGCCTATGCCGTCGGGCTGTCGATCGGCATCGTCGGCGCCTATGGCAAGCTGTACGGCGGCCCGATCACCCGTGACCTGTTCGCGATCTACACGACCATCGTGCGCGCGGTGCCGGAACTCGTGCTGATCCTGATCCTGTATTATGCGGTTCCCCAGATCATCAATGACGCGCTGATCGAGGCCGGATACGAGCGCATCAACATGCCGCCCTTGCTGGTCGGCACGCTGGTTCTGGGCGTCGTGATGGGCGCCTACATGACGGAAGTGCTGCGGGGCGCCATCCTGGCCGTGCCGCAGGGCCAGATCGAGGCGGCCCGCGCCTATGGCATGTCGCCCCTGCTGCTCGCGCGGCGCATCACCTTTCCGCAGATGATGTCGAACGCCATCCCCGGCATGGCCAACCTCTGGCTGAACGCCACCAAGGATACCGCGCTGCTGGCCGTCATCGGCTTCAACGAACTGACGCTGATCACCAAACAGGCGGCGGGCTCGACCAAGGCCTATTTCACCTTCTTTCTGGCCGCCGGTGCGCTTTACATGCTGATTTCCATCTTCTCGGGTCGGCTCTTCGCCCGGATCGAGCGTTGGGCGCGCAAGGGTCAGCCCGCCATCCGGGGGGGCGGGCTATGATCGCGATGCTGCGCCCGATGATGAAGCCGCACCGGCTGGTGATGCTCGCGGTTGCGCTGGCGCTGGTGGCCTGGTGCGTGATCTCGCTGCGCTGGGACTGGTTGCCAAAATACTGGAACCTTGGCCTGATCCAGCAGGGCATCTGGACCACGATCTGGATCCTCGCCGTCAGTTGGGGCGTGGGTCTGTTCTTGGCGGTCTGGCTTGGCCTCGCGCAGGCCTCGGGGCCGTGGTATGTGGCGCTGCCGGCCAAGGGGTTCTGCTCGGTGATCCGCGGCACGCCGCTTCTGCTGCAGCTCTGGATGTTCTACTACGGCTTCGGCTCGCTTTTCCCGCAGTTCCCCTGGATCCGGCAGACCGTGCTCTGGCCCTATCTGCGCGAGGCCTGGCCCTTTGCCGTGCTTTCGCTCACGCTCAGCTTCGCGGGCTACGAGGGCGAGGTGATGCGGGGTGCCTTCCTCGGCGTGCCCAAGGGCCAGCTCGAATCCGCCCGCGCCTTCGGCATGTCGCGCTTTACCATCCTGCGCCGGATCTGGCTACCGCAGGCGATCCAGCGCGCGCTGCCGACGCTGGGCGGCGAGACCGTGCTGCAACTCAAGGCCACGCCGCTGGTGGCGACGATCACCGTGATCGACACCTATTCGGTTGCCGACCGGGTGCGGCAGGACACCTTCATCGTCTATGAGCCGCTGCTGGCGCTGGCGGTGGTCTACATGGTGATCACCGGCATCATCGTGCTGATCTTCCGCTGGCTGGAACACCGCGTGCCGTCGAAGGTGGCCTGAGGCGGACGGCGCGGTGGGGGGTCGTCTGCCCCCCACACCCCCCGAGGATATTTTTGAACGGAAGATAAGGCTCAGGTCGTGCGCCGCAAACTCGAGGCGCTGACGCCGAACCGGTGTCGGAACGCCCGGCTGAAGGCGCCCTGCGAGGCGAAACCGCTGCGCAGCGCGACCTCGTTCAACGGGTGCCTGGTGTCGGTGACCATGCGGCGGGCGGCTTGCAGGCGCAGGTCGCGGCCGTAGGCGCCGGGGCCCATGCCAAGCTCGGCGCTGAACAGGGTTTCAAGGCGGCGGGCCGTCAGGCCAACGGCTTGGGCGGTGGCGGCGGTCGGTTCGGGCGCGTCGAGGCGCGCCTCCATCCGGGCGATGGCGGCGGCGACGCGCGGGTCGCGCCCGAGGGCCGGATCGCGCGCGGGGGCGGCGATCTGCGGCTCGGCGCCGTCGCGGGCGGCGGTGATGAAGCTGCCCGCCACCTGCAAGGCGGGCGCCGCGCCGTGGCGCGCCCGGATCAGGTGCAGCATCAGATCGAGCGCCGGGGCGGCGCCGCCCGCCGTGATGCGGGGCCCCGAGATCACGAAGCGGTCGGGCACGACCTCGACCGCCGGATGCGCGGCGGCAAAATCCTCCAGGTCTTCCCAGTGGACGGTGGCGCGGTGGCCATCCAGCAGCCCCGCGCGGGCCAGCACCCAGGCGCCGGCGTCGATGCCGCCCACCGTGCGGAACCGCGGGGCGAGCCGCCGCAGGTCGCGGATCAGCGCCCGCGTCGCCACCTCGGCCTGCCGGAACCCCGCGATCACGATCAGCGCGTCGGCCCCCTCGGCCTCGGCCAGGGTGCCCGCCGAAGGCAATTCCAGCCCGCAGGTCAGCGGCACCGCGCGCCCCTCGGGCGACACCACGCGCCAGCGGAACGCCTCGCGCCCCAGATGCCGGTTGGCGCTGCGCAAGGGATCGAGGGTGGAGGCGACCTCCAGGATTGACGCCTGCGGCAGCACCAGCAGCGCGATGGTCAGGGGCGCCCGCGCCAAGGCGAAAATTGTTTCGCTTTGAGCCATATCCCCTTCGTAAAGTGTGAAATGCTCCGGCGCAAGGCGGCTATAGTCACCGCCAAAGAGGAGAACACCATGCCGCTGTCCATGAATCGCGAGGTCTTCATCACCTGTGCCGTCACCGGGTCGGGCAGCACGCAGGACCGCAGCCCGCATGTGCCGCGCAGCCCCGCGCAGATCGCGGACAGCGCCATCGCCGCTGCCCGCGCCGGTGCCGCCGTGGTGCACTGCCATGTGCGCGACCCCGAAACCGGCAAGCCGTCGCGCGATCCGAAGCTCTACCGCGAAGTGACCGACCGCATCCGCGAGTCGGAGGTGGACGTGGTGCTGAACCTGACCGCCGGGATGGGCGGCGACATCGTGTTCGGCCCGACCGAACGCCCGTTGCCGGTGAACCCGGTCGGCACCGACATGGTCGGCGCGTCGGAGCGGATGGTGCATGTGGCCGAATGCCTGCCCGAGATCTGCACGCTCGACTGCGGCACGATGAACTTCAATGAAGCCGATTATGTGATGACCAACACGCCCGGCATGCTGCGCGCGATGGGCGCCATGATGACCGAACTTGGCGTGAAGCCGGAGATTGAGGCTTTCGACACCGGGCATCTGTGGTTTGCCAAGGAACTGGTGAAGGAAGGCGTGCTGAAGGGGCCGGCGCTGGTGCAGCTTTGCATGGGCGTGCCCTGGGGGGCGCCGGACGATCTGAACACCTATCTGGCGATGGTCAACAACGTGCCGGAAGACTGGTCCTGGTCGGCCTTCTCGATCGGGCGCAACGAAATGGCCTATGTCGCCGCCGCCGTGCTGGCGGGCGGCAACGTGCGCGTCGGCCTGGAGGATAACCTCTGGCTCGACAAGGGTGTGCTGGCGACCAACGCGCAATTGGTGGAGCGTGCGGTGGGTATCATCGAGCGCATGGGCGCGCGGGTGATCGGGCCCGCCGAAGTGCGCGCCAAGCTGGGGCTGGTGAAGCGCGCGCCGCGCGCCGCCTGAGCCGACCAGTGGTTTAATCGGCGGGCACAACGCCTTGCCACGCAAGGGATAATGACGGATGACCAAGACAGCGGCGATCATCGGCGGCGGCGTCATCGGCGGCGGCTGGGCCGCGCGCTTCCTGTTGAACGGGTGGAACGTGCGGGTCTTCGATCCCGACCCCGAGGCGCCCCGCAAGGTCGGCGAGGTGCTGGCCAATGCCCGCGCCGCGTTGCCCGCGCTGTCCGACGTGCCGCTGCCGCCGGAAGGCGCACTCAGCTTTGTCGACACGATCACCGAGGCCGTTCAGGGCGCCGACTACATTCAGGAATCCGTCTCGGAACGGCTTGAGTTGAAGCACCGCGTCTTTGCACAAATCCAACAATCGGCGCCGCATACACCGATCGGTTCCTCGACCTCGGGCTTCAAGCCGTCCCAGTTGCAGGAAGGGGCCGCCAACGCCAGCACGATCTTCGTCGCGCACCCGTTCAACCCGGTCTACCTGCTGCCGCTGGTCGAGGTTGTGCCCTCGCCCAAGTCCGACCCGGCGGTGATCGAGGGCGTCAAGGAAACCCTGCGCTCGATCGGGATGTTCCCGCTGCACGTCCGCAAGGAGATCGACGCCCACATCGCCGACCGTTTCCTCGAGGCGGTGTGGCGCGAGGCTTTGTGGCTGGTGAAGGACGGCGTCGCCACCACCGAGGAGATCGACGAGGCGATCCGCATGGGCTTCGGCCTGCGCTGGGGCCAGATGGGGCTGTTCGAGACCTACCGCGTTGCCGGCGGTGAAGCGGGGATGAAGCACTTCATGGCGCAGTTCGGGCCCTGCCTGACCTGGCCCTGGACCAAGCTGATGGATGTGCCGGAATTCAATGACGAACTTGTCGATCTGATCGCCGGTCAGTCGGACGCGCAATCCGGCCACCACACGATCCGCGAGCTGGAACGCATCCGCGACAGCAACCTGATCGGCTTCCTGCGGGTGCTGAAGGACCGCGACTGGGGCGCCGGCAAGGTACTGAAAGACCACGACGCCCGCCTGCGTCAGGCGATGCCGGACCCCACACCGGAAACCACGGCGCCGATGCCGATGGCGCAGATGCGCGTGCTGCCGGGCTGGATCGACTACAACGGCCACATGACCGAAAGCCGCTACCTATTCGCGGCCTCGGAAACCTCCGACGCCTTCCTGCGGCTGATCGGCGCCGACCTCGCCTATGTCGCGGGCGGCCACAGCTACTACACGGCCGAAAGCCACATCGTGCACCTCGGCGAGGCCAGGCTGGGTGATGCGCTGACCGGCACGGTGCAGGTGCTGGCGGCCGACGAGAAGCGTCTCCGCATCTTCATCCGGATCCTGAAGGGCGAGGCGCCGGTAGCAACAATCGAACAAATGCTGCTGCACGTCGACATGGGCGAGGGCAAGACCTGCCCCGCCGCGCCCGAGGTGCTGGCCCGCCTGCTGCCGATCGCCACGGCGCACAAGGCGCTGCCCCTGCCCGAGGCCGCCGGACGCGCCGTCGGGCAGCGGAAGTGACGCCCCGCGTCCTGATCACGGCGGGCGCCAGCGGCATCGGCCTGGCGATGGCGCAGGCCTTCGTCGCCACCGGCGCCCGCGTCCGGGTGACGGACGTCGACTCTGCTGCCCTTGCCGCGCTGCCCGCGGGCATCCGCGGAACCCTTGCCGACGCCAGCCAAGAGCCGGACATGGCGGCGCTTTTCGCCGACCTCGCCGCCGACTGGGGCGGGCTCGACGTGCTCTGCGCCAATGCGGGCATCAAGGGCCCCACCGCCGCGATCGAGGACGTGGCCCTGGACGAATGGCGCCAGTGCCTTGCCGTCAACCTCGATGGCGCGATGCTGGCGGCCAAATACGCCGCCCCGATGATGAAGGCGCAGCACGCGGGCGTGATGCTGTTCACCTCGTCCACGTCCGGCCTCTACGGCACTCCGCTCCGCGCGCCCTATGCGGCGGCGAAATGGGCGGTGATCGGCCTGATGAAAACGGTGGCAATGGAGCTTGGGCCCCACGGCATCCGCGCCAACGCGATCTGCCCCGGCTCGGTCAACGGCCCCCGCATCGACCGGGTGATTGCGGCCGAAGCCGCGGCCAAGCGCACCACGCCGGAGGCGATCCGCGCGGGCTATGCCGCAGGCACCGCGCTCGGCCGCCTGTCCGACCCCGAGGACGTGGCCGCGATGGCGGTCTTCCTGGCCTCCGACGGCGCGCGCATGGTCTCGGGCCAGGCGTTGACGGTCGACGGCTTCACCATCAACCCAGACCCCTGAGGGACCACCCATGCATTTCGGCCTGACCGAGGAACAGACCCTCATCATCGAGACCACCCGCGCCTTCGTTGAGGCCGAGCTTCTTCCTTATGAAGCCGAGGTGGAACGCACCGGCCACCTGCGCCCCGAACTGATCCGCGAGATTCAGAAAAAGGCCATCGCAGCGGGGCTTTACGCGGCGAACATGCCGGAAGAGGTCGGCGGCGCCGGGCTCGACACGCTGACCTGGCTGCTCTACGAAAAGGAGCTTGGCAAGGCCAACTACGCGCTGCACTGGACCTGCGTCGCGCGGCCATCGAACATCCTGCTGGCGGGCACGCCGGAGCAGCGCGAGCGCTACCTCTACCCCTGCATCCGCGGCGAGAAATGGGATTGCCTTGCGATGACGGAACCGGGCGCCGGGTCCGACCTGCGCGGCATGAAGGCGACCGCGCGGCCCGACGGCGATGACTGGATCCTGAACGGCACCAAGCACTTCATCAGCCACGCCGACCTCGCCGACTTCGCCATCGTCTTCGTGGCGACCGGCGAAGAACAAACGGCGCGCGGCCCCAAGAAGCGCATCACCGCCTTCTTCGTCGACAAGGGCACGCCCGGCTTCACCGTGCGCGACGGCTACCGCAATGTCTCCCACCGCGGCTACACCAACGCGATCCTCGAATTCGACGATTGCCGCCTGCCTGCCTCGGCGATCCTCGGCGAGGTGCACAAGGGGTTCGAGGTCGCCAACACCTGGCTTGGCGCCACCCGCCTGCAGGTGGCCGCCACCTGCCTCGGGCGCGCCGAACGCGCGCTGGGCCACGCGGTCTCTTACGCGGCCGAACGGCGCCAGTTCGGCCAGCAGATCGGCAAGTTCCAGGGCGTCAGCTTCAAGCTCGCCGACATGGCGATGGAACTGAAGGCGGCGAACCTGCTGACCTGGGAGGCGGCATGGAAGTTCGATCAGGGCACGGTGACCGAGGCCGACATGTCGATGGCGAAGTTGAAGGCCACCGAGGTGCTGGCGATGGTGGCCGACGAGGCGATCCAGATTCACGGCGGCATGGGGCTGATGGACGAGTTGCCGCTGGAGCGGATTTGGCGCGACGCCCGTGTGGAGCGGATCTGGGAGGGCACGTCGGAGATTCAACGGCACATCATCAGCCGCGAGCTTCTGCGGCCGCTCGGCGCGTAGCGTCCGGCGCCGGGGGGCCGTCTGCCCCCCGGACCCCCCGAGGATACTTTTGAACGAAAGATGCAATGAAGTGTTAACCTTTCTCCGCAATCCTGAGCGCACGGTACAGGCGGGGACGCCGATGACCGTAACGGGAGATGGCACCCTGTCCTTTCGGGGGCGGGGTGTTCTGTCTCCGATCTTTCGTTCCCAAATATCCCCGGGGGTCCGGGGGCAGGCAGCCCCCGGCCTTGCCGCTTGTGCGCGGGTGTGGGCATGACGCGCGACCTGTCCCGCCTGCTTCGGCCGCGTTCGATTGCCGTTCTTGGATCGGCCTGGGCCGAGAATGTGATCGCCCAATGTCGCAAGATGGGTTTCGACGGGCCGGTCTGGCCGGTGCATCCGACCAGGGCGAGCATCGGCGGGCTCGTTGCCTATCCGTCGCTCGCCGATCTGCCATCGGCGCCGGATGCGACCTTCATCGGTGTGAACCGCCATGCCACCATCGGGGTGGTGCGCGACCTGGCCGCGATGGGGGCGGGAGGGGCGATCTGTTTTGCCTCGGGTTGGACCGAGGCGGGCGAGCCGGAGTTGCAGGCGCAACTGGTGGCCGCGGCGGGCGAGATGCCGATCCTGGGGCCCAACTGCTACGGGGTGATCAACTACCTCGACGGCGCGCTGCTGTGGCCAGACCAGCACGGCGGGCGACGGGTGGAGCGCGGGGTTGCCCTGCTCAGCCAGTCCTCCAACATCGTCATCAACCTGACGATGCAGGCGCGCGGGTTGCCGGTTGCCTATGTCGCCTGTCTGGGCAATGCCGCGCAGGTCGGGCTGGCCGAACTGGCGGGGGCGCTGCTGGCGGATGACCGGGTGACGGCGCTCGGGCTTTATGTCGAGGGGATCGACGATGCCCCGGCTTTCGCCGCGCTGGCCGAGGCGGCGCGGGCTGCGGGCAAGGGGGTCGTCGCGGTCAAGGCGGGCAAGACCGAGGCCGGGCGATCGGCCGCGGCCTCACACACGGCCGCGCTGGCGGGGGGCGGGGCGGCGTCCTCGGCTTTCCTGCGGCAGGCGGGCGTGGCCGAGGTGTCGACGCTGTCGGAACTGGTCGAAACCTTGAAGGTCTTTCACGTCAACGGGCCGCTGCAGGGGCGGCGGTTCTGCTCGCTGTCCTGTTCGGGGGGCGAGGCGGGGCTGGTCGCGGACCTGTCCTCGCGGGTGGATCTGACCTTTCCGGCCCCCACCGCGGCGCAGCGGCAGCGGCTGGGCGAGATCCTGGGGCCCATCGTCGCCATCGCCAACCCATTGGATTATCACACCTTCATCTGGGGCGACGGGCCGCGCACGACCGATGTGTTCACCACGATGCTGGCGGGATACGACGCGGGCCTTTTCGTGATCGACCCGCCGCGGCCGGACCGCTGTGATCCGTCGAGCTTCAGGCCCGCGCTGGAGGCGATCGAGGCGGCGGCACGGGCGACGGGGAAGCCCGCCTTCCCGGTGGCCTCGCTGCCCGAGAACTTCGACGAGGCGCTGGCGGTGCAGATGATCGAGCGCGGGTTCGCGCCGCTGATGGGGCTGGAGACGGCACTGGGCGCGCTGGCGGCGGCGGCCACCGGGGCCGGGCGCGCCGGGTGGCGGCCGCTGGCGGCCGGGGTGCCGCGCAAGCTGCGGATGCTGCCCGAGGGCGCGGCCAAGGCGCGGCTGGCGACGCTGGGCGTGGCGGTGCCGAAGGGGGGCAGCGCGCCGAACCTGTCGGAACTTGGACCGCTGGCGGCGCGGCTGGTGCCGCCGCTGGCGCTGAAGGGGCTGGGCTTCGCGCACAAGACCGAGGCCGGGGCGGTGCGGCTGGGGTTGGCCTCGCTGGCGGGGCAGGCCGCGATGCCGGGCGCCACGGGCTATCTGGTCGAGGAGATGGTGACGGGCGCGGTGGCCGAACTGCTGATGGGCCTGCGCCGCGATCCGGTCTATGGCGCGACGCTGACGCTCGGGATCGGCGGGGTGACCGCGGAACTGCTGGCGGATACCGTCACGCTGGTGCTGCCGGTGACGGCGGACGAGGTCGAGGTGGCGCTGCACCGGCTGCGGCTCTGGCCGCTGCTGGATGGCTATCGCGGGCGGCCGAAGGCCGATGTGGCGGCGGCCGTGGCGGCGGTGATGGTGCTGCAGGCGGGGTTCGTGGCCGACCCGGCATTGGAAGAGATAGAGATCAACCCGCTGATCTTGCGTGAAAATGGCGCGGTGGCGGTGGATGCCGTGATCTGGGAGGAGATGCCATGAGCTGGGACCGCACCGAAGGCCCGATCAAGACCCGGCGCGAGGGCGCCATTCTTGAGGTGACGCTGGACCGGCCGAAGGCCAATGCCATCGATCTGGTCACCAGCCGGATCATGGGGTTGACCTTTCGCGACTTTCGCGATGACGACAGCCTGCGGGTCTGCATCCTGCGCGCGGCGGGCGAGAAATTCTTCTGCCCCGGCTGGGACTTGAAGGCCGCGGCTGCGGGGGATGCGGTGGACGGCGACTATGGCGTGGGCGGGTTCGGGGGCTTGCAGGAACTGCCGAACCTGAACAAGCCGGTGATCGCCGCGGTGAACGGCATCTGCTGCGGCGGCGGGCTGGAACTGGCGCTGAGCTGCGATCTGATCCTGGCCTCGGCAAATGCCACCTTCGCGCTGCCGGAGATCCGGTCGGGCACGGTGGCCGATGCCGCCTCGATCAAGCTGCCCAAGCGCATTCCCTACCATATGGCGATGGACCTGCTGCTGACCGGGCGCTGGTTCGACGCCGAGGAGGCGTTGCGCTGGGGCCTGCTGCGCGAGATCACCACGCCGGGCGACCTGCTGCCCAAGGCCTGGGCGCTGGCGCGGCTGCTTGAAAGCGGGCCGCCGCTGGTCTACGCCGCGATCAAGGAGGTGGTGCGCGAGGCCGAGGCGATGCGGTTTCAGGACGCGCTGAACCGGGTGACCAAGCGGCTGATGCCGACGGTGGACCGGCTTTATGCCAGCGAGGACAATCTGGAGGGCGCCCGCGCCTTTGCCGAGAAACGTGATCCGGTTTGGAAAGGGCGCTGACAAAAGCGACCTCTTTCTGTCGCCCGGTGGCAGGCTGAACCGATCCGTCCCGCTAGGGTGGCGCCCCAAGAGGTGGGGCATGAACGAGACGGATTACATCATCGTGGGCGCCGGGTCAGCCGGTTGCGTGCTGGCGAACCGGCTGACCGAAAGCGGCAAGCATCGGGTGACGCTGCTGGAGGCGGGCGGAACCGATCTGCGGTTCTTCGTTCAACTGCCGCTGGGGTATGGCAAGCTGTTCTATGACCCGGCGGTGAACTGGGGCTACCGCAGCGAACCCGATCCGGGCCTCGCCGGCCAGCGCGATTACTGGCCGCGCGGCAAGCTGCTGGGCGGCTCGTCCTCGATCAACGCGATGGTCTACATCCGCGGCCACCGTGCCGATTACGAGGAATGGGCGGCCGCCGGAAACACCGGCTGGGGCTGGCAGGACGTGCTCGCGGCCTACCGCGCGATGGAGCACAACGAGGCCGGGGGCGACGCATTCCGCGGCGCGGACGGGCCGCTGTTCATTTCGGCCAACCGCAAGGGCCTGCACCCACTGGTGAAGGATTATGTCGCCGCCTGCGAGGCGGCCGGGTTGGCCTTCAATCCCGATTTCAACGGGGCCGAGCAGGACGGCACCGGACCCTACCAGATGACGATCCGTGGTGCCCGGCGCAATTCGGCGGCGCGGGCCTTCCTGCGCCCGGCGATGAAGCGGGCGAACCTGCGGGTGATCACCGGGGCGCAGGCGACGCGGGTGCTGATCGAGAACGGCCGCGCCGTCGGCGTCGAATACCGGCGCGGAAAAGAGACGGTGACGCTGCGGGCGCGGGCCGAGGTGATCCTCGCCGGGGGAGCCGTCAACTCGCCGCAATTGCTGCAACTTTCCGGGATCGGGCCGGGCGCGCTGCTGCGCGGGCTGGGGCTTCCGGTGGTGGTCGACAACGCCAATGTCGGCGATCACCTGAACGACCATCAGGGCATCAACTACACCTTCCGGATGCGGGTGCCGACCTACAATCAGGAACTTCGCCCGTGGTGGGGCAAGCTGCGCGCCGGGATGCAGTATTTCCTTGGCGGCAACGGCCCGCTGTCGAAGTCGATCAACCACGGCGGCGGCTTCTTCCGCACCTCGCCCGACCTCGACCGGCCGAACATGCAGCTTTACATGCAGGCGTTCTCGACCCTGATGCCGCGCGAGGGCGAGCGCCCGATCCTGACGCCGGACCCGTTTCCGGGCATGTCGCTGGGCCTCTCGAACTGTCGCCCGACCAGCCGCGGGCAGATCCGCCTCGCCTCGCCTGATCCGTTCGCCGCGCCGAAGATCGTCGCGAACGCCTTTTCCACCGATCACGACGTTCGGGAAATGCTGTTGGCGGTCAAGTACTTGCGCTATCTGGCCGCACAGCCGCCGCTGGCGCGCCTGATCATCGAGGAGTTGCGGCCGGGGCCGCAGGTCGCGAGCGACGAGGCCCTGATCGACGATTTCCGCCGCCGGTCCGGCACCGTCTACCACCCGTCCTGCACCTGCCGGATGGGGCCGGAGGCCGCGCAATCGGTGGTCGATCCGCGGCTCAGGGTGCATGGCGTGGGCGGGCTGCGGGTCTGCGACGCTTCGGTGTTTCCCAACCTGATCGCCGGCAACACCAATGCGCCCGCGATGATGACGGGCTGGAAGGGCGCCGACCTGATCCTGGCGGATGCGGTGCACTAAGTCGTTGAAATGGCATAGAAAAAGGGGCGGAAAACCGCCCCTTCACGTCGTCTGGTGATCCGGAAGGATCAGGCCAGCGCGAGGTTCGTCGCCGACTGGCGACCATCACGGCTGGTTTCCAGATCGAAGGTCACTTTCTGACCGTCGTTCAGGCCACGCAGACCGGCGCGCTCCAGAGCGGTGATGTGGACGAACACGTCCTTGGAACCGCCATCGGGCTGGATGAAGCCGAAGCCCTTGGTGGCGTTGAACCATTTCACGGTGCCATTGGCCATCGTGATAACTCCTATCAGTCGCCGCCCGCGGAGTGCGGCGGCCCGGCTCAGTCAGTATCAGCATCGAAGACTGTGGCCAGTGACGGAGAACAGAGTCGATCAGAGAATAACGTCGCAAGGGGCTATATGCGCCCGTTGCCCCGAAAAAGCAAGGGGATTCGCGGTGCGCGCACCCTACATGCCCGGATCGAGCGCGCGTTCGACGGCGCCACCGGCCTCGGCCCAGTCCTTGAAGGCGCCAAGATTGCAGACCGTGGCATAGCCCATGTCTTTCAGAACCTTGCCCGCCAGGGCCGAGCGCCCGCCCGAGGCGCAGTAGACGATGACCGGACGATCCATACGGAATTGCTTGTCGTGGTAAGGGGTTGCGGGGTCTGCCCGAAACTCCAGCATGCCGCGCGAGACGTGCAGGGCGCCTGCGATCTTGCCGGATTTCTCAACCTCGGGCCCGTCGCGCACGTCCACCACCAGTGCCCCGGCGGCGATCAGATCGCGCGCTTCGGCGGCAGTGATGCGGGGCACGGCGGCATTGGCGGCGGCGATCATGTCCTTCACGGTGGTGGGCATTTGGGTCTCCCTGTTCGCTTTCGGAACGGTATATTCCGAAACGCGCATGTGACAAGGGGTGGCGAAAACCGGGCACCGAAAAGGCACCGAAACCACACCGAAAACACACCGACGTGGCGCGCGCCCGGTTCATCGCCCGTTAGGGGCCTGCGGGCAGTCTTGGCGCGGGTGTGCAGGAGGCAAGCATGCAGGAACCGCCGAAGATGAGCCCGCGTCGGCTCGAACATTTCTACTTCATGCAGGTCGCGCAGAAGCGGATCGAGTGGGAGATTGCCAACACGCTGTGGAAGGGCTGGGGCCTGCCCGCCGCCTGGCACGAGATCGCGCTGGGGCCGAAGGAGGGCAAGCGCGAGAAGGTGACGCTGTATCTGGACTCCAACGTGATGAAGTTCTTCCGGGCGATGGGCGCGGGCCACCACCGGCGGATCGACGAGGTGCTGAAGGTCTGGATGTACGGTCGGCTGACGCACCTGATCCGCGGCCCGGACCGCAACGAACTGTTCGGGCCTGACGGGCTGTTCGCGACCGAGAAGCCGCAGTGGGACGAGGCTTATGATGCCGAGGAGAAGGTGCTGGAGCTGGTGCGGAGTTTCGGAAGGGGAGGCGGGTATTGAGGTGGGTGAGGCGCGGCCCCGGCGAACGCCGGGGGAAATCGCTCCAGTGGAGTGATTTCAGCGCCGAACGCCCGGAGCGCAAGCGAAGGGCAGGGGGCTGTCATCCCCGCGCAAGCGGGGATCTTTGGTCGGCTGGGAGCGAACGGTGGGAGATCCCCGCTTGCGCGGGGATGACAGGGGGGTGAGGCGCTTCGGTCGGAGGTGGTATGCCGGAATTGTGCCCGTCGTGCGATGTAGTGTTGAATTATGGCAAAAAAGGCGGACACTTGCGCTGTCAAGGGGCGGCAGGACTCAGCCATGTTTCGAGCGATCAAAGATACCTACGCGAAAAGCGAGGCTGCCGTCGTAGTTCAAAATCTGTTGGAAATTCAAGTGAAAAAGGGGTTCTTCGATCAAGAGCCGAAACGATCCGCCAACGATCTCGTCGAGATTGTATGGTACAAATCGCCTGATTTATTCGATGGGAGATTTGGGCAACGTCCAAACAAGGTTTCATTAGCCGCGGCGGCGTTTGAAAACGCTATGAGAGTGCTGGGTATTGAAAATGCGAATGCCCAAGTGTTTGCGATTTGTTTGGGTAACATAATCCAAGAGATTTCGGTGAATGGTTACAGGTATCCACTTAATAGCTTGGATGAAAAGATACTGTCAGATGCAGCAAGGACACTCGCGAACTTTGGACAAGACTATTCCTCTTCGCCGATGGGCGAACAAATTGCTCGCGAGTTGGACGAAGTGGAGGATGGCGACGATGACGAATAAGCAATACCTTCCCGCCCCTCACCCCTGCAGCGTCCGCACGCCGATCTCGCCCTCCAGCCGGGCCTTCATCGCGCTGACCGAGGCGATGCTGGCGGCGGCGGTGGTGAAGTAGGGGATCTTGTCGTAGAGCGCGACGGCGCGGATTTCGCGGCTGTCGTTCACGGCTTGCGCGCCTTCGGTGGTGTTGAAGACCAGCGCGATGTCGCCGTCTTTCAGGCGGTCGACGATGTTGGGGCGGCCTTCGTAGACCTTGTTGACCAGCGCGCAGGGGGCGCCGTTGGCGTCGAGGAAGGCGGCGGTGCCGCGGGTGGCCACCAGTTCGAACCCCATCGCGACCAGATCGCGGGCGGCGGCGGCGAGGGCTTCGGTCTTGTCGCTATCCTGGATCGAGACGAAGACGCGGCCTTCGGTCGGCAGGTGGGTTCCGGCGCCCATCTGCGCCTTGAGGAAGGCGAGCGGGAAGGTGCGGTCCCAGCCCATGACCTCGCCCGTCGAGCGCATTTCGGGGCCAAGGAGGGTGTCGACGCCGGGGAAGCGGGCGAAGGGCATCACCGCCTCTTTCACCGAGAACCACGGGGTTTTCGGGTCGGCGAGGGTCAGCGGGTCGGCCAGCGGCAGCGCGGTGTCGGGGCCGACGCCGACCGGGTAGGGCGCGCGCATCGGGAAGTTCGACAAGGGTTCGCCCGCCATGATGCGCGCGGCGATCGAGGCGATGGCGCTGTCGGTGGCCTTGGCGACGAACGGCACGGTGCGGCTGGCGCGGGGGTTCACCTCCAGCACATAGATGGTGCCGTCCTTGATCGCGAATTGCACGTTCATCAGGCCGACAACGTTGAGGCCAAGCGCCATGAGCACGGTCTGGCGCTTCAGTTCCGCCACGGTTTCGTCGGACAGCGAATGGGGCGGCAGGCAGCAGGCAGAGTCGCCTGAATGGACGCCCGCTTCCTCGATATGTTCCATGATGCCCGCAACGTGGACGGCGGTACCGTCGCAGAGCGCATCGACATCGACCTCGATCGCGTTGGTCAGGTAGCTGTCGAGCAGAACGGGGCTGCCGTCGGAGACGTGGACGGCCTCGCGGATGTAGCGTTCCAGTTGGGCGTCGTCGCGCACGATCTCCATCGCGCGGCCGCCCAGCACATAAGAGGGGCGGATCACCAGCGGGTAGCCGACGCGGGCGGCGATGGCGAAGGCCTCATCGCGCGAGCGGGCCATGCCGTTGACGGGCTGGTTCAGGCCGAGCTCGTGCAGGAACTGCTGGAACCGCTCGCGGTCCTCGGCCAGGTCGATGGCGTCGGGCGTGGTGCCGAGGATCGGGATGCCTTCGGCGTAAAGCGCGTCGGCGAGTTTCAGCGGGGTCTGGCCGCCGAACTGCACGATGACGCCGTGCAGGGTGCCGTTTTCCTGCTCCACCCGCAGGATTTCAAGGACATGTTCCAGCGTCAGCGGCTCGAAATAAAGCCGGTCCGAGGTGTCGTAGTCGGTGCTGACGGTCTCGGGGTTGCAGTTGATCATGATGGTTTCGTAGCCCGCGGCGGTCAGCGCGTAGCAGGCGTGGCAGCAGCAGTAATCGAACTCGATGCCCTGGCCGATGCGGTTCGGGCCGCCGCCGAGGATGACCACCTTCTTGCGGTCCGAGGGGCGCGCCTCGCATTCGACGTCGCCCATCGCGGGGCTTTCATAGGTCGAATACATGTAGGGCGTCTGCGCCTCGAATTCTGCGCCGCAGGTGTCGATGCGCTTGAAGACGGCGTGGACGCCCAGCCGCAGGCGGGCGCGGCGGACCTGGCCTTCGTCACGGCCGGTGAGGATCGCAAGGCGGGCGTCGGTGAAGCCCATCATCTTCAGCTTGCGCAGACCCTCGGTGGTCACGGGCAGGCCGTCGCTGCGGATCTGCTCTTCGGTCTCGATGATCTCGCGGATGCGGGCGAGGAACCAGGGGTCGAAGGCGGTGACGGCGTTGATCTCGTCATCGCTGAGGCCGTGGCGCATCGCCTGGGCGATCACCCGGATGCGGTCGGGGGTGGCGGCGGACAGCGCCTTGACGATAGCCGCCTTGTCGGGCGCGGTGATGCCCGTCCTGGCGTCTGCGACGCCGGGGATGGCGATCTCGTCAAACCCGGTCAGGCCGGTTTCAAGGCTGGCGAGCGCCTTCTGCATCGACTCGTGGATGGTGCGGCCGATCGCCATCGCCTCGCCGACCGATTTCATCGCGGTGGTGAGGTCGGGTTTTGATCCGGGAAACTTCTCGAAGGCGAAGCGCGGGATCTTGGTCACGACATAGTCGATGGTCGGCTCGAACGAGGCGGGCGTGACCTTGGTGATGTCGTTGTCGAGCTCGTCCAGCGTGTAGCCCACGGCGAGTTTCGCGGCGATCTTGGCGATCGGAAACCCGGTCGCCTTGGACGCCAGCGCCGAGGAGCGCGAGACGCGGGGGTTCATCTCGATCACGACCATGCGGCCGTCTTTCGGGTTGATCGCCCACTGGACGTTGGAGCCGCCGGTTTCCACCCCGATCTCGCGCAGCACGGCGATGGAGCCGTTGCGCATGATCTGGTATTCCTTGTCGGTCAGCGTCAGCGCCGGGGCGACAGTGATGGAATCGCCGGTGTGCACGCCCATCGGGTCGACGTTTTCGATCGCGCAAACGATGATGGCGTTATCGGCGCGGTCGCGCACCACCTCCATCTCGAATTCCTTCCAGCCCAGAAGGGATTCGTCGATCAGCACCTGCGCCACCGGCGAGGCATCAAGGCCGCCGCGCACGATGCGTTCGAAATCGTCGCGGTTGTAGGCGACGCCGCCGCCGGTGCCGCCCAGCGTGAAGGCGGGGCGGATGATGGCGGGCAGGCCGACATACTCGATGGCGTCGATCGCCTGCTGCACGCCGGCCTTGATGTCATACTTGCCATTGGGCAGTTTCGGCGCGGCGATGATCGTGGCCTTGGGGTTTTCCAGCCCGATGCGGTCCATCGCCTCGCGGAACAGTTTGCGATCCTCGGCCATCTCGATCGCTTGCCGGTTGGCGCCGATCAGTTGCACGTTGAACTTGTCCAGCACGCCCATGTCGGCCAGCGCCAGCGAGGTATTCAGCCCGGTCTGGCCGCCCATTGTGGGCAGAAGGGCGTCGGGGCGCTCGATCGCGATGATGCGGGCGACGACTTCGGGGGTGATCGGCTCGATGTAGGTCGCATCGGCCAGACCGGGGTCGGTCATGATGGTGGCGGGGTTCGAGTTGACCAGGATGACCCGGTAACCTTCCTCGCGCAGCGCCTTGCAGGCCTGGGCGCCGGAGTAGTCGAACTCGCAGGCCTGACCGATGACGATGGGCCCGGCGCCGATGATCATGATGGATTTGATATCGGTTCGTTTCGGCATCGTCGGCCCCCATCGCGCAAACTGCCGGGGTTATAGCCACGCGCGGCTTGGGCGCAAGCCCCGACCGGGTGTTCCCCCATTTCCCCTGCGCCGCGATCTGATAAGGGTGCGCCGGGACGGCAGACGGAGAGACGGCGGTGATCCTGTGCGACCATGGACCGGGGGGGGCGGCGGCGCTGTTTCGGGACGCCGAAACGGTGGTGACGGCCGACACGGCCGAGGCGCTGCCCGGTGCCTTCGCGGCGCTCGATGCCGCCCGCGCCGCCGGGCGCTGGGTGGCGGGATATGTCGCCTACGAGGCGGGGCTGGCGCTGGAGCCAAGGCTGGCCGGGCTGATGCCCGCGGTTCGGCCCGGTCCGCTGCTGGCGATGGGGGTGTTCGGGGCGCCGCAGGCGGCGGATGCGGCACTGGCGCAAGCCTCGGCCGAGGCGGCGGCGGCGCGGATGACATCGCCCGCGCCGGTGATCACGCGCGCCGACTATGACGCGGCGATCGCGCGGGTGCTGGCCTATATCGCGGCGGGCGACTGCTATCAGGTGAACCTGACGTTCCCGATGGCGGCGTGGCTGACGGCGGGCACGGCGCTGGGCCTTTACGGCGCGCTGCGGCGGGGCGGGGCGGTCGGGCACGGCGCGTTCTGCGATCTGGGCGTGGGGCCGGTGGTGGTGTCCTGCTCGCCCGAGCTCTTTTTTCGCGTCGACGACGGCGGGCGGATCGTGACGCGGCCGATGAAGGGCACCGCGCCGCGCGACGCCGACCCCGCGCGCGACGCGGCGCTGGCGGACGAGCTGGCGGCGAGCGAGAAGGCGCAGGCCGAGAACCTGATGATCGTCGACCTGTTGCGCAACGACATTTCGCGCCTCTGCGCGCCGGGGTCGGTCAAGGTGCCCGACCTGTTCCGGATCGAGCATTTCCCGACGGTGCATCAGATGACCTCGACGGTCGAAGGGCGGCTGACCGGCGCGCCTGGCCTTGGCGACCTGATGCGGGCGCTGTTTCCCTGCGGCTCGGTCACGGGGGCGCCGAAGATCCGGGCGATGCAGATCATCCGCGAACTGGAGGGGCATCCGCGCGGGGTTTACTGTGGCGCGATCGGCTGGATGGCGCCGGACGGGCGGGCCGATTTCAGCGTGGCGATCCGCACGCTGTCGCTGTGGGGCGACGGGCGGGTGACGATGAACGTCGGCGGCGGCGTGGTGATGGACTCGACCGCCGAAGGCGAATGGGAGGAGGCGCTGTGGAAAGCCCGTTTCGCGACGCTGCCCCCGGCCTGAGGCTGATCGAGACGCTGCGCTGGGATGGCGCGGCGCTGGTGCGCGGCGAGCGGCATCTGGCGCGGCTGGCGCGGTCGGCGGCGCGGCTGGGCTGGGCCTGCGACATCGACGCCGCGCGGGCCGCGCTGCGGACGGGGCGCGGGGCGCCTGCGCGGCTGCGTCTGACGCTCGACGCGGGCGGCGTGCTGGCGGTGACGGCGGGCGCGCTGGCGCCGGTGACGGCGCCGTGGCGGCTGGGGCTGGCCTCGGCGCGGCTGGACGCGGGCGATCCCTGGCTGACGGTGAAGACCACGCGCCGCGCGGCCTATGACAGCGCGCGGGCGGCGCTGCCCGCCGGGCTGGACGAGGTGGTGTTCCTGAACGGGGCGGCCGAGGTCTGCGACGGCACCATCACCACGGTGTTCTTCGACGCAGGCGCGGGGTTGCGCACCCCGCCGCTGGCCTGCGGCCTGCTGCCGGGCGTGCTGCGCGAGGAGATGCTGGACACCGGGCAGGCGCGCGAGGCGGTGCTGCGCGGCGAGGATCTGGGGCGGGTGCGGCTCTGGGTCGGCAATTCGCTGCGCGGGCTGATCCCGGCGGTCTGGCAGGGCACCGGGTCGGGGTGAGACCTGGCAATGGAAACGGCGGCCGGGTCGCCCCGGCCGCCGTCATTTCGGTCAGGCCATGATCAGCCCGTTTCGCCCACCGCACGCTCGGCGGCAGCGATGGCTACCTTGCGCTTGGCAATCGCGGCCTCGCCGATCGGCGGGCCCATGAAGCGGCGGTTCTCGAACAGCACCCAGACGATCAGGGCGAGGATCACGAAGCCCACCACGATGTAAAGCACCTTGTCGTTCGGCGGCTGGATCGCGATGTAGAAGATGATGACCATGCCGATGATCGACAGGAAGGACATCAGCTTGTAGAGGCCTGCCCCCATGCTCCACGGGCCGGGGTTCGGCCACTTCGGCCCGCCATAGGCGATCATGCCCGCGGTCAGCGGGATCGCGAACGACATGAACAGGAAGATCAGCGTCGAGTTCACCACGATGGTGTAGATGTTCGTCCCGCCGATCGAGATGAACTGGGCGGCGAAGACGTAGATGATCTCGAAGATCGCCGCCGTCCAGATCGCGGTGACGGGCGTGCGGAAGGACGGCGAGACCCTGGCGAGCGCCGCGGAGCCGACCGGGAGGCCGCCATCGCGCGAGAAGGCGAAGAGCATCCGGCTGGCCGAGGTGACGGTGGCAAGGCCGCAAAGCAGTTGCGACACCAGAATGGCGGCGTAGAGCGCCAGTTTCAGGCCCGCGGGCATGATCGCATCCATCGTCAGGAAGAACATGTTCCAGCCCTGACCGGCGGCCTTGTCGAGGTCCGGGATCGCCAGCGTGATGGCGCAGACCATCACCCAGCCGATCAGCGAGGCCCAGAGGGTTGCCGAAACGATGGATCGCGGCACGGAGTGGGCGGCCTTCACCGTCTCTTCCGAGGTATGGGCCGAGGCGTCATAGCCGGTGATCGTGTAGATCGGCAGCAACAGGCACAGCAGGAACAGGTAGCCCATGTTGTTCGACTGCGGGAACACGCCGCCGCCGGCGTCGCCCGAGTAGTTGTGGAACGTCCAGAGTCGGCTCACATCAAGGTGCGGGGCGAAGTAGAGGCAGCCCAGCACCAGAACGGCGGTCGCCGCGAAGATGATGTAGCCCGAAATGTCGGTCAGGAAGGCCGTGACCTTGATGCCGAGGTGGTTGAACAGCGCCTGCACGACCGTGACGATGGCCACGAAGGCCACGATCTGCAGCGGGGTCGAGCCATCGAAACCGACCATCGGCCCGAAGGTGCCGGCAAAGTAGAACGCCGTGCCGATGTTGATGGCGCCCAGCACGGTGATCAGGCCGAGCAGGTTCATCCAGGCGGTGATCCAGCCGACGAAGCGGTTGCCGAGGATCGAGCCCCAGTGGTAAAGCCCGCCCGCCGTCGGAAAGGCCGAGGCGATCTGCGCCATCGACAGCGCGAACACGCCCGACACAATGCAGCCGGCGATCCAGCCGATGCCAAGTCCGGCGCCGCCGACCGACGAGATGCCCTGCGCGAACGAGTTGATGCCGCCCGACAGGATGCAGATGATCGAGAAGGAGATCGCGAAGTTCGAGAACTTGCTCATGCTGCGAGAAAGTTCCTGGGCATAGCCCATGCCGTGGAGGATCTTGAGGTCCTCCTTGCGGTGATGTTCCGTGTAGTCGTCCGCCATGTTGGTTTCTCCGAACCGTTGGGTGTCCCAGTTCCCTGTTGCAAGGGGGGTGCCCCTCACTGTGCAGATTTGGGCACGATTTTTTCAGTGTGGCAAGCACTGTAATGATTGTTTCATAGGCCTGCCCATGCCGATGCTCAGGAAACAGGCATCGCAGGCACGCAGGGCGCGTGATCCGGCATTGCGGATGGGTGGCCGACTGCTATTCGGCGGCCCGCGCCGTGATCCGGCGCTCGGCGCGATAAAGGTAGTCGCGCGTCAGCGGCACCGCGTCCTGGCGGTGCGCCAGTTGCACCTGAAACACCACCTGGCCGAAGTGGCGGAACGTCATCTCCGAGGCGATCAGGTAGTAGCGCCACATCCGGCAGAACCGGTCATCGTAAAGCGCACGGGCCTTGTCGCGGTTCGCCATGAAGCGGTCGTGCCAGTGGCGCAGCGTTTCGGCGTAGTGCAGGCGCCAGACCTCGACATCGGTCGACCAGAACCCCTCCTTCTCGACCGCGGCCATCATCTCGGACAGCGAGGGGCAATAGCCGCCGGGGAAGATGTACTTGGTGATCCAGGGGCTGGTGGCGCCGGGCGGGGTGACGCGGCCGATGGTGTGGATCAGCGCCACGCCGTCGGGGGCGAGGCGGGCGTGCACGTTGCGGAAATACTCGCGGTAGTGCGGCGCGCCGACGTGCTCGAACATGCCGACCGAGACGACGCGGTCGAAGGTTTCCGTCACGGTGCGGTAGTCGGCCAGCCGGAATTCGACCCGGTCGGCCAGTCCGGCCTCGACGGCGCGGCGGGTGGCGATCTTGTGCTGTTCCTCGCTGAGCGTGACGCCGACCACGCGCGCGCCGAAGTCGCGCGCCAGCGTCAGCGCCATGCCGCCCCAGCCGCAACCGATATCCAGCACCGTCATGCCCGGTTCCAGCAGCAGTTTCCCCGCGATATGCGCCTTCTTGGCACGCTGCGCCTGTTCCAGGGTCATGCCGGGGTGGGCGAAATAGGCGCAGGAGTATTGCTTGTCCTCATCCAGGAACAGATCGTAGAGCGCGCCCGACAGGTCGTAATGATGCGCCACGTTCTTGCGGGCGCGGCTCATCGGGTTGAACTGATCCAGCCGCCGCAGGAACAGGGCGCGCAGGTGCAGCAGTTGATCGCGCCAGTTGGCGGGCTGATCATTCAGGTTCTGCATGACCAGTGCGAGAAACCCGCGCAGATCGTCGCCCGCGATGGTCAGCGTCCCGTCCATGTAGGCCTCGCCTACGGCAAGATCCGGGTGCAGCAGCAGTTTGCGCGGCAGATCGGGATCGTCAAAGCGCACCGCCAGTTCGGCCCCGGTTCCGTCGCCATAGCGATGCAGGCTGCCATCGGGAAAGGTGATGGCCATTTGCCCGTGCCGCAGAAGGCGCCGCAGCATTCCGTCCAGCAATCCGATCCACATCACCGGCCTCCTTGTCTGAACGCCCCGCGCCGGGCACAGTTCAACAGAGTCGTAACGTAGCTTATGAAATTCGCACGAAAAGGGAAAGGGGCGGCAGTTTTGGCTCGAGAACGTCACAAAACCGCATTTATCCGCTCGATCGACGGCGTCCGCGCATCTCTGGGCGCAAGCCCCGCCGGGCCGGTGCTTGACTTCCCCGGCCCGGCGGGGTGTATCGGCGCGAACCATTCCGCCTCGCGTTCAAGGGGACGACCATGCACGCCTACCGCAGCCATACCTGCGCCGACCTCAACACCTCCCACGTCGGGCAGACGGTGCGGCTTTCGGGCTGGGTCCACCGCGTCCGCGACCACGGCGGCATCCTGTTCATCGACCTGCGCGACCATTACGGCATCACGCAGGTGCTCTGCGACCCGGACTCGCCCGCGTTCAAGGACGTGGAGGCCGTGCGCGCCGAATGGGTGGTGCGGATCGAGGGCACGGTGAAGGCGCGCGATGCGGCGCTGGTGAACCCCAGGCTGCCGACCGGCGAGGTCGAGGTCTACATCCGCGCGCTCGACGTGCTGGGCCCGGCCGACGAGTTGCCGCTGCCGGTGTTCGGCGAGACCGAATACCCCGAGGAAACCCGGCTGGCCTACCGCTTTCTCGACCTGCGCCGCGAGGGGCTGCACCGCAACATGATGCTGCGCTCGAACGTCGTGCGGTCCTTGCGCAACCGGATGTGGGCGCAGGGCTTCAACGAGTTTCAGACGCCGATCATCACCGCCTCCAGCCCCGAGGGCGCGCGCGACTTTCTGGTGCCGTCGCGGCTGCACCCGGGCAAGTTCTACGCGCTGCCGCAGGCGCCGCAGCAGTTCAAGCAACTGATCATGGTGGCGGGGTTCGACCGCTATTTCCAGATCGCGCCCTGTTTCCGCGACGAAGACCCGAGGGCCGACCGCTCGCCGACCGACTTTTACCAGTTGGATGTCGAGATGTCGTTTGTCGAGCAGGAGGATGTGTTTGCCGCCGTGCAGCCCGTCATTCAGGGCCTGTTCGAGGACTTCGCGCCGGGCAAGACGGTTTACGCCGACTGGCAGCGGATCGCCTACCGGGATTCGCTGCTGTGGTATGGCTCGGACAAGCCCGACCTGCGCAACCCGATCAAGATGCAGATTGTCAGCGAGCATTTCGCCGGGTCGGGCTTTGCGATCTTCGCCAAGCTGCTGGAGAACGAGGGCACCGAGGTGCGCGCTATTCCGGCGCCGGGCGGCGGGTCGCGCAAGTTCTGCGACCGGATGAACGCATTTGCGCAAGCGCAGGGGCTGCCGGGGATGGGGTATATCTTCTGGCGGGAGGAGCAGAACGCTCTCTACAACGAAAGTCTGTTAGCCATCCTGAAAGGATGGACCGAGGATAAACACGTTGATGAAGTCAAGTTTGAGTACTTGATGAACAACACCTCCCAAGAACAAGCGGAGCGCATTCGCGAGATTGCCACGCTGATACGCTCGGGCGACGGCTTGGACCGTAGCCGAGCTTCGAAGTTGCTCAATCTATACTTTTCGTCCCAGAGTATCATCGCGGGCGCTGGCCCCCTCGCCAAGAACATTGGCCCCGAACGCACCGATGATATCCGCAAGGACCTTGGCCTCAAGGCCGGCGACGCCGCCTTCTTCCTTGGCGGCAAGCCGGAGCAGTTCGAGGCGGTTGCGGGGCGGGCGCGCAACGAGATCGGGCGCGAGTTGAAGGTGACCGAGGAAAACTGCTTCAAATTCGCCTGGATCGTCGATTTCCCGATGTACGAGAAGACCGACGAGGGCAAGATCGACTTCAGCCACAACCCGTTCTCGATGCCGCAGGGGGGCCTTGAGGCGCTGATGGGCGACCCGCTGAAGGTCTATGCCTACCAGTACGATCTGGCCTGCAACGGCTACGAACTGATCTCGGGCGGCATCCGCAACCACAAGCCGGAGATCATGTTCAAGGCGTTTGAACTGGCGGGCTACCCGCATGACGAGGTGGAAAAGCGCTTCGGTGGCATGGTCAAGGCGTTCCGCTATGGCGCCCCGCCGCACGGCGGCTGTGCGGCGGGCATCGACCGCATCGTGATGCTGCTGGCCGACGAGGCGAACATCCGCGAGGTCATCATGTTCCCGATGAACCAGCGCGCCGAAGACCTGCTGATGGGCGCGCCGAGCGAGCCCACCAACGCGCAACTGCGCGACCTTGGGCTGCGGGTGGTGCCGAAGGAGTAGGCGCTGCAAATTTTCGCGAGATGCCTGTGAGGCCACAATTAGGCAAACCGTCTCTGCTAGGTTAGCGCCGGGCCGGGGCGTGGACCGGCGGCAGAATGATGGGGCAAGGGCATGGCGAGTGGTCCGACGATCGCGGCGATCCGCTTCGGCACCGGTCTGATGCCTGCGCCCCCGGCGGCGGATGCGGCGGCGCTGATGGCCGAGCTCGCGGCGCCGGATGCGCAGGCGGCGGCCTATCCGGTGATGCCCTCGTCCGAGGTCTGGTCGCAGGCGCTGGCGGTCATCGCGCTGCGCCGCGCGCGCAAGCAGAACGTGCCGGGCGCCGTGCCACGGGTGAAGGCGGCCCGTGCCGCGGTGGCTGATCGCGAGGTCGCGGGGCTCGTCAGCCTCGTGCAGCGCGGGATTGCGGCGCCGATCGGCTTTCGCGAGCGGTTGCAGGCGTTCTGGGCCAACCATTTCACCGTGGTGAACAAGACCGGCACCTTCCCTTCAGGCCCCGCCGCCTTCGCCGACGAGGCGATCCGCCCGCATCTGACGGCGACCTTCGCCACCATGCTGCGCGCCGCCGTCACCCATCCGATGATGCTGATCTACCTTGATCAGGTCAACTCGATCGGGCCGCATTCGCCGTTCGGGGCGCGCACCGGCAAGGGGCTGAACGAAAACCTCGGCCGCGAACTGCTGGAACTGCACACGATGGGGGTCGGCGCGCCCTATACGCAGACCGACGTGCACCAACTGGCCGCGCTGCTGACCGGGCTCGGCTTCGACCCGCGCAAGGGCTTCCTCTTTCGCGAGGCCTGGGTCGAGCCCGGAGCCAAGACGGTGCTGGGGCGCACCTATGACGGCCCGCCCCGGCTGGAAACGATCTTCGCCGCACTCGATGACATCGCGGCCCGGCCCGAGACGGCGCGCCGCATCTGCCTGAAGCTGGCCACCCACTTCATCGCCGATACGCCCGATCCGGGCCTCGTCGATCACATGACGGCGGCCTATCAGGCGAACGGCGGCGATCTGGGCAGGGTCTATGCCGCGCTGCTGGAACATCCGGCGGCCTGGGCGCCGACCCTGCAGAAGGTGCGCCAGCCGTTCGACTATCTGGTCGCAAGCCTGCGCGCGCTGGGCATCACGCCGCAGACCCTCGCCGACCTGCCGCCGCATGATCAGCGCAACCGGATCTACGGGCCGCTGCAACTGATGGGGCAGCCGTTCGAGAAGCAGCCCGGCCCGAACGGCTGGCCCGAGGCGGCCGAGGCCTGGGTGCAGCCGCAGATGCTGGCCGCGCGCATCCAATGGGCGATGGCGGTGCCCGCGTCGCTGCTGCCGGACCTTCCCGACCCGCGTGATTTCGTCAAGACGGCGCTGGCCGATGCCGCCGGGCCGGCAATCTCCGCCGCCGCCGGGCAAGCCGAAACCCGGCGCGAGGGGGTGGGGATCGTCCTCGCCTCGTCCGACTTCAACCGCCGCTAGGAGAATTGAATGCGTATCATCGAGGACATCGGCTTGCACGGCCCGGCCACCGCGACCGCCTGGGGGCTGATGGTCGGCGTGGGAACCGACGCATGCGAGGCAACCCGATGACCTTTTCGCCGAGCATCGCGGCAATCCGTTTTGGCACGGGCCTTTCCCCGTCGTTCCGCCCACCCTCGGGCCCGGAGGCGCTTCTTGCCGAACTGTCGGATGCCGACCGACTTGCGCAGGACTACCCCGTCCTCTCGTCTCGCACGGTCTGGGACATGCATCTTCGGTACAGCAATTCCGCCATTGCGAAGTCGGGCGGCGATCTCGGGGCGAGGGATGACTTTCGGGCCGCACAGGCGGCCCGGGCACAGGCGCAGCTTGCGGGCTTCATCAGCCTTCTTCAGCGCGGGGTCGCGGCCCCGATCGGATTCCGCGAACGTCTTCAGGCGTTCTGGGCGAACCACTTCACCGTGGTGGACAAGGCCGCGATCTTTCCAAGTGGCCCCACGGCACTGCAGGAGGATGCGATCCGGCCGAATCTGACCGGGCGGTTTGGCGACATGCTGAAGGCCGTCGACACCCATCCGGTGATGCTTGTCTATCTCGACCAGCGGGACTCGACAGGGCCGAATTCAGAGGTCGGGCGGAAGTCCGGGAAGGGGCTGAACGAGAATCTGGCGCGCGAGTTGATGGAGCTTCACAGCCTCGGCGCGGGCGCGCCCTACACGCAGACCGACGTGCGCCAGCTTGCACTGCTGATGACCGGTCTGGGCTACCAGCTTGGCAAGGGCTTCGTCTTCGAGCCGACGCGCGCCGAGCAGGAGCCGCAGACGATCCTCGGCAAACGCTATGGCGGGATCGGGTTGGAACGGATCGATTCCATCCATGCGGCGATGGACGATATTGCGGTCCGGCCCGAGACGGCGCGGCATATCAGCGAGAAACTGGCCACCCATTTTGTTGCCGACGTGCCGGACAAAGACCTCGTGGACCATATGACGTCCGCGTATTCCGGATCGGGAGGCGAACTGGCGCGGGTCTATGCCGCGATGCTGGAGCATCCGGCGGCCTGGGAACCCGAGCGGCAAAAGGTGCGTCAGCCCTTCGATTACATCATTGCAGGGCTGCGGGCACTCGGCGTTGCGCCCGACGCTCTTGCCGACCTTCCGTCGCCTCAGCAGCGCAGCACGCTCCTGTCCCCGTTGAGCCTGATGGGCCAGCCATTCCAGAATGCGTCCGGGCCAAACGGTTGGCCCGAAGCTGCGGCCGCCTGGACGCAGCCCGCGACGTTGGCGGCACGCATCCAATGGGCGATGACCGCCCCTTCGTCGCTGCTGCCGACATTGCCGGACCCGCGCGTTCTCGTTCAGACCGCGCTGGGCGACACCGCGAACCCGGATGTCGCCACGGCCGCCGCACAGGCCGAGACCCGTCGCGTGGGTGTTGGCCTCGTGCTCGCCTCTGCCGAATTCAACCGTCGTTAGGAGATTGCGATGAAGAATGATCTGGTTCACGGACCTGTCTCGCGGCGGATGTTCCTGAAGGGCAGCGCGCTGATCGGTTGTTCGCTGGCGGCGACGCCGTTTCTGACCACGGTGACGCTGGCCGCCGCGCCCTGGGATCAGCGGCTGGTCGTCATCATCCTGCGCGGGGCGATGGACGGGCTCGACGTGGTGCGGCCGGTGGGCGATCCGGCCTTCGCGGGCTACCGCACCGCCACGCTGGCGGGCGATCCGTCGATTCCGCTGACCGGCATTTTCGCGCTGCACCCCGATCTGGGCGACCTGATGCCGCTGTGGAATGCGGGCGAGCTGGGCTTTGCCCATGCCGTTTCCACCCCCTACCGCGACAAGCGCAGCCATTTCGACGGCCAGGACATCCTGGAGGCCGGGACCGGGCTTGACGTGCCGGAGCCGTCGGTGCGCGACGGCTGGTTGAACCGGATGCTGCAGGGCGTGCCGGGGATGACGTCCGAAACCGCCTTTGCAGTGGGCCGGGACGAGATGAAGGTGCTGATGGGCCCGGCGCCGCACGCGGCCTGGGCGCCGGACGCCAGGCTCACGCTCTCGCCGCAAAGCCGTCGGCTGCTCGGACGGGTCTATGAGGCCGATCCGCTGTTCCATGCCGCCTCGCTGGAGGCGATGGACCTGAGCGAGCAGATGGCCGACGGGGCACAGGGGATGGCACCGGGCATGGCGGGGGGGATGGCTGGCGGCATGGCGGGGGGCATGGCCGACATGGCGGCGCCCGCGGCGGCCAATGGGGGCAAGCAGCAACCCGACAAGATCGCGCTGTTCGCCGCCGACCAGTTGAAGCAGGCGACGCGCATCGCCGCCTTCTCGATCACCGGCTGGGATACCCACAACGGCCAGCGCGCGGCGTTGAAACGGGCGCTGGCCACGTTGTCGAACACGATCCTGACGCTGAAATCCGAGCTGGGGCCGGTCTGGAAAAAGACGACCGTGCTGGCGATGACCGAGTTCGGCCGCACCGCGCGCGAGAATGGCACCGGCGGCACCGACCACGGCACCGGCGGCGTCATGCTGATGGCGGGGGGCGCGGTGCGCGGCGGGCGGATCTACGGGCGCTGGCCGGGGCTGGACGATGCCTCGCTGTTCGAGCAGCGCGACCTGATGCCCACGGCCGACGTGCGCAGCTATGCCGCCTGGGCGATGCGCGGGCTTTACGGGCTCGATTCCGGGGTGCTGGAACGGACGGTGTTTCCGGGGCTCGACATGGGCGCCGATCCCGGCCTGCTGCTTTAGGCGGCTGGGTCAACTGCCAAGGCCGACCGGCGCGGGCAGGCTGACGGCGGCGTCGGGCGGGGCGGGCATGGCGTGGACGGTGGCAAAACTGCCGGTGGCGGTGCCGATGGCCACGACCAGCAGGGTGGCGAGGCTGGCGCCGAGAAGAACCCAATCAAACAGGGCCGCGCCGTCTTCGGCGATCAGGAACCGGGTGATGAGGACTCTCATGGCAAACCTCGTGACGATTACATGGGACGGGGGGCCTCCGGGGCCAGACGCTAGGGTGCACCTTCTTAGTAAAGAAATACGGCGTGGACTTGCCGATCACAAAGCCAAATCAAGATGCGGTTCCGGCTTTGTCTCCGCCTGCGCAATACTCGATTGTCCTGCCCGACATTGCCGCGCATAACGGCGACAATGCGAGGTGGAGGCGGAGCGCGGACAATGACCGAAGAACGCAAACGAGGCTGGCCGGTGAAAGATTGGGCACCGCCGAGGCGACCCGATTCGCCGGTGCTGGAGGGGCGGCATGCCCGGCTGGAGCGGTTTGACCCCGACCAGCACGCCGCCGACATCCACCGCGCCAACACGGCCAGCGATGCGATCTGGGATTATCTGCCCTACGGCCCGTTCCTGTCGGCGTCCGCCTACCACCGCTGGGCGCGCGACATGGCGGGGCTGGCCGATCCGGTCTTCTACGCGATCCGCGACCTGTCCACCGGGCACTGGTGCGGGGTCGCAAGTTACCTGCGCATCACGCCCGAGGCGGGCACGATCGAGGTGGGCCACATCAACTACGCGCCCGAGTTGCAGCACACCCGCGCCGCCACCGAGGCGATGTATCTGATGATGCGCTGGGCCTTCGAGGCGGGCTACCGCCGCTATGAATGGAAGTGCGACGCGCTCAACCTGCCGTCGCGCCGCGCGGCGCAGCGGCTGGGGTTCAGCTACGAGGGCATCTTCCGCCAGGCCACGATCGTGAAAGGGCGCAACCGCGACACCGCCTGGTTCGCCGCGATCGACAAGGAGTGGCCCGCGCTGAAGGTCGCCTACGAGGCCTGGCTGGCGGATGCGAACTTCGACGCGGCGGGCCGCCAGATCGAGCGGTTGTCGGACCTGACCCGCCTGGTGCGGGCGGCCGAGGATCCGGCGCTGCGCGCCTGACGGCGTCTACCGCAGCGGCACCACGCAGCCGCCGCGGGGCGGGGCGGTCCAGAGCGGTGCGCCCGCCGCGAGCCGCTCGCGCACCAGCGTGGTGACGCGGCCCACCGCCGCCTCGCGCCCCGGCCCGGCACCAGTCAGCCCCGCCGCCGCGTCGGCCAGTTGCGGGTCGCGCGCGCTGCGGGCGATTCCGGCCAGAAACCGCGACAGGTAGGCGCGCGTCACGGCGTCGGGGTGATCGGCCAGCATCCCTTCGGCATGGGCAAGGTCGTCGCGCAGCGCGATCGGGTCCGGGTGCAGCACGGCCTCGAGGCCCGCGGCGCGCGGCGCCGGGGTCTGCGCCGGGCCGTTGAGGCGGTCGAGAACCGCGCGCTGGAACCGACCGAGGCTGGCCAGCGGCTTGTCGAGGAACCCGTCCGCCCCGGCCGCCAGCGCGGCGGAGGCCAGCGTCGGATCGCCGCTGGTGGCCAGCATCACCGTGGGCCGCTGCGGGCGCGGCGCAAGATCGGCGATCAGTTCCTCGCCCGGCCCGTCGGGCAGGCCGAGATCGACGATCAGCACGTCCGGCCGGTAGACCCGCAGGTGGCGGCGGGCGGCGGCCAGGCAATCGGCCCGGCGCAGCCGCGCCCCCGAGTGCTGGCACATCAGCCGCAGCGCCTCGCAGGCATAGCGGCTGTCTTCGACCACCAGCACGGTCAGCCCGGCCAGCGGGCGATCCGGCGTCGGCAGGCGGGTCAACAGGAAATCGGCGGGGGTGTCGGGCATCGCAGGTTCCTTTTCGGGTGCGGCTGGGCAGGGGGCGCGAGTCGCATTCAAGCGCGGAACTGGTGAACGCGTGGTAAACCCGCCGAGCCGTGCGCTGTGGCACAGCCGGGCCTTGCACCCTTGGCGCGCGCGCCCCATAACGCCCGCGTGACCGGAGGAGAGCCTTGCATGATCGGCCGCCTGAACCACGTTGCCATCGCCGTTCCGGACCTTGAAGCCGCCGCAGCGCAATACCGCGATACGCTCGGCGCATCCGTCGGCGCGCCGCGGGACGAGCCCGCGCATGGCGTGACGGTGGTCTTCATCGAGTTGCCGAATACCAAGATCGAGCTGTTGCACCCGCTGGGCGCAGGCTCGCCCATCGCCGGGTTTCTGGAAAAGAACCCCGCGGGCGGCATCCACCACCTGTGCTACGAGGTCGACGATATCCTTGCCGCGCGCGACCGGCTGACGGCCTCGGGCGCGCGGGTGCTGGGCTCGGGCGAGCCGAAGATCGGCGCGCATGGCAAGCCGGTGCTGTTCCTGCATCCGAAGGATTTCAACGGCTGCCTGATCGAGCTGGAACAGGTGTAGCGCCGATGACCGTCCCGAATGCGATCCTGATGTTCACGATGATCTGGTTTCTGGTCTTCTTCGTCGCGCTGGCGATGCCGTTCCGCACCCAGGGCGAGGCGGGCGACGTGGTGCCGGGCACGCCGTCCTCGGCCCCCGCCAAGGTCAACCTCGGCCGCCGCGCGCGCTTTACCACGGCGGTGGCGGTGGTGCTGTTTGCCTGCACCTGGGCGGTGATCGAGCTTGGCCTTATCCACGGCCCGTCGCTGGACGATGTGCCGATGGGGCCGGCGCCGACAACCGCGCCATCAGGTGGGTGAAGGCCGCCGCCGCCAGGATCGGCACGGCAAGGTTCACCACCGGGATCGTCAGCGGCACCGCCAGCAGCGTGCCCATGGCCCAGATCGGCCCGAGGTTGCGCCGACACAGCGCGCGCGCCTCGGCCGGGGCCATCCGCCGGGACGCGGCGCCCTGCGCGTATTCGCGCCCCAGCAGGTAACCGTTCACCGCCCAGAACATCAGCGGCGCCAAGGGGCCTGCGAGCAGGTAGGCGACCAGCGCAAGAAGGTTCACCGCGAGGCTGAGCAGCGCCAGCCGCAGCCCGCCGCCGATCAGCTCGCCCCAGCCTTGCGGCCGCGCGGGCGGCAGGCCGGGATAGTGCTGCGCCTCCACCGCCGTGGCAACCTCGTCGAGGAAAACCCCGGTGAAGGCGGCGGCGACCGGCACCATCAGGAAGGCCGACAGCAGCAGCATCGCCAGCACGGCCGCGCCGCCCGCCAGCAGGTGCAGCCCGCCCACCGCGCCGATCCAGGGCAGGGTCAGATGCGCCGGGATCAGGTGATTGACGCCCCAGACCGTCGCCCCCGTGGCAAGCGCGAGCAGCAGCACCGTCAGCCCGAGCCCGCGCCAGAGCACGGACTGAAAGCGCGGATCGCCGAACTGGCCCGCCGCGCGCAGGAGGTCGGTCAGGATCACGCGCCGGCCCAGATGACACGGGCCGCGAGGTCGGGGCGCGGTCGTTCAGGGGGGAGGGCGCCTTCGCTGCCGATGTGGACAAAGCCGATCAGGCTTTCCTGCGGCCCGAGGCCGAGGCCAGTTTCGAGGAAGCCCCGGTCATAGGCGGGCCAGCCGGTCAGCCAGGCCGCGCCCCAGCCCGCCGCGAGCGCCGCGTTGAGCAGCGAGAGGGCGACACAGGCGGCCGACAGGGTCTGCTCGATGCCGGGCACCTTGTCGGACACGACGGGGCTGGCGATGACGGCCACCGCCAGCGGCGACTCGGCGAACTGCGAGATGCCCTTGGCCGCGCGGTCAGCGTCGAGGCCGAGCGCCTCGGCGCGGGTCCGGGCAAGTTCCGCCAGCCGGTCGAGCGCCGCCCGTTCCAGCACGATCAGCCGCCAGGGCTCCAGCTTGCCATGATCGGGCACGCGCAGCGCGGCGGTGAGCAGTGGCAGCAGCGCGGCGCGGTCGGGCGGGGGCGAACGCAGCGTCTTGGCGGGGCGGGAGCGGCGGGTTTGCAGGAAGGCGAGCGCGGGCAGGTTCGGGGCGGGCATCGGCGGCCTTTCGGGACAGGTGTTTGGGGGATGTCGGAGGTCCGGGGGCCAAGGTCAAGGGCGGGGGCCTTTGCCCCGCACCCCCAGGATATTTGACGACCGAAAGGGAGGGGCGCGGGCGCTGCGGTTCAGCCGGGGAAAAAGAACGCCTCCATCTCGCCGATGAGGGTGGAGAGGAAGGCATCGAAGCGCGGGCCGGGCTGGCGCAGGGCAAGGGTTTCGGCCATCGGGTCGGGCGCGATGAGGCGACTGCCGGACAACTCCTCCAGCACGGCGTGGCCGCAGAACGGCACGTAGGCCTCCGAATAGCCGCCCTCGTGCACGAGGGTCAGGCGGCCCTCGCAGAGGTCGCGGGCGGCCTCCATCACCATGCGGGTGAACTGGCGGAAGGTGTCGGCGGTGGCCATCATGCGCGACAGCGGATCGACGGCGGCGGCGTCGTAGCCGCAGGCGACGATGATGGCGTCGGGCTGGAAGGCGTAGAGCGCGGGCAGCACCAGCCGCTCCATCGCCTCCAGATAGCCCGCGTGTCCGGTGCCGGGGGGCAGGGGGATGTTCATGTTGGCACCAAGCCCGGCACCCGCGCCGCGATCGGTGGCATCGCCGGTATCCATCGGGTAGTTGCGGTCCTGATGCAGCGAGATCGTCAGCACCTCGGGGCGGTCGTAGAAGATCGCCTCGGTGCCGTTGCCGTGGTGGACGTCCCAGTCCACCACCGCGATGCGCTCGGTCAGGCCCTCGGCCAGCGCCGCCTCGATGGCGATGGCGATGTTGGCCAGCAGGCAAAAGCCGTTCGGGAACTCGGGCAGGCAATGGTGGCCGGGTGGGCGCGACAGGGCGTAGGCGTTGGCGGCGCGGCCGGTGAGCACCTCGTAAAGCGCGCCCTTGGCCAGCCCGGCGGAGAGGGCGGCGGTCTCGAAGCCGCCGCGGCCGAAGGGGGTGCGCAGGCCCAACTCGCCCCCGCCCGCATCGGAGAGCGCCTTGAAGCGGCGCAGGAAACTTTCCGGGTGGACGCGGGCGAGGTCGGCCCAGGTGGCGGGCGGGGCGGAGCCGGTGCGCAGTTCCGCGAACAGGCCGGTGACCTGCATCAGGTTCAGCAGGCGGCGCTTGGTTTCGGGGTTTTCCGGCAGGCCCGCGGGCATCGGCTGCACCAGCCCGCCCGCCGGCATCGTCAGGGCATAGTGGCCGCCGTGATGCCAGAAGCAGCGCTCATCCCAGAAGAAGGCGGTCATCGTCGTCGTCTCCGCTTGCGTCGGCGCCGAGCCTAGGGGCAGGATCGCGGCCGGACCAGCCCAAAAACCACAGGCCCCGCGTGCCCGATCCCGATCTGAGCCACCTTGCCGTGACCGGCGCCGAGATCGCGGTGCGGGTGACGCCCAAGGCCGCGCGCAACGCGGTGGTGGCCGAGAGCGGCACGATCCGGGTTTACGTCACCACGGTGCCGGAGGATGGCAAGGCGACGGCGGCGGTGGTGAAGCTGCTGGCGAAGGCGCTGGGGCTGCCGAAATCGCGGCTGGAACTCGTGCGGGGGGCCACATCGCGCGACAAGGTGTTCCGGGTGCGGTGAGCGGTCAGGGCTTCGGCGTCAGCCGGTAAATCCCCTCGGGCAGGTTCAGCGCGGCGCCGAGGTCGCGCATCTGGGCCATCGACAGGGTGATCTTCATCACCGCGTCCAGGCGCGCATCATATTGCTCGACCGTCACGCAATCCTCGAAGGCCTGCACCGTCACATCCTCCTGCAGATGGGGGGCGCCCTCGTCCACGAGGGTGATGACGGTCGCGTCGAAGTCGTGTTCGATGGTAAACATGGCCGCAGGATAGCGCGCGGCGCGCGGTCAGGGAAGCGGGCGCAGCGTTCCGGACCGCGCGCGCGGTTCCCGGTTCGCAGAACTCCGCTGGCCGCAGCAGTCCCGCGCGGGGAATTTGATCTGCGTCATTGCCGGGGCGTCGGCGCTTTGCGAGCCTGTGTTGATGGACGGCAGCATCGCGGCGTTGGGGTCAGGTGCGGCCGAGAAAGTGGAGAAGGGGCATGCACGATCCCAATATGGCCACGACCCAGCATTACTGGCTGACCCAGGGTATGGCCCGTGCGCTGGGGGTGAACCTGAGCGCCGCCATCCACACCGGCGGCCTGAGCCGGTCGGCGCTGGACGGCCTTGTGGCCCGCTGTCAGGCCTGCGGGCATGCCGCCGACTGCCTGCCTTGGCTCGGGCGCAATGCGGGGCGCGCGGCGGCGCTGCCGACCTATTGCGAGAATCGCGTGCCGCTGGACGCGCTGCGGCGCCGGATGGCCCCGCAGCGCTGAGCGGTCAGAGCGACTTGTGGGAGCCGTCGCAGAACGGCGCGTTCGCCGAATGCTTGCAGCCGCACAGGTAGGCGGTCTTGGTTTCGGTCGCGTCGAACTTCTTCGGCGTGAAGGCAGAGCCCTTGTGGCTGCCGTCGCAAAACGGCTGGGTCTTGCTTTGCCCGCAAGCGCACCAGAAGTAGGACTTTCCGGCTTCGAGGTCGACGGCGAAGGGGGCTTTCTGGGCGATGTGCGGGGCAGGGGTCTCGGTCATGGCGGTCTCTCCAATTGGCTTCTGGCGTTGCTAAATTCCCTGATCGCGGGAACCGGTCAACCTTGGCTGCGGGGTCCGATCCGCAGAGCCCCT
This sequence comes from Solirhodobacter sp., assembly GCF_964715405.1. NCBI lineage: Bacteria > Pseudomonadati > Pseudomonadota > Alphaproteobacteria > Rhodobacterales > Paracoccaceae > Solirhodobacter > Solirhodobacter sp. The sequence goes on from NZ_CBAICG010000027.1 coordinate 43,909, forward strand.
GTGCGCGGATGCAGCAAAGCCGGGCCCTTCCTTCACATCGCCGTGAAAGCGGCACAAAACCGGCGTGCGCGCGGGCGGTCTGCCCTGCGCCGGTTGCGCGGCGGGGCCGAATGGGCTAAATTGCGTCAAAACAACAAAACCTTGAGGCATGAGCAATGATCACCACCATATACGCCAAGGCGCGGCCCGTTCTGGTGGCCGCCGTCGCTACCGCGTCGATGCTGACGGCCGGGGCCGCATCGGCCGTTGTCGCCGAAACCAACAACAAGGGCATCCTCGGGATCGAGATGACCTTCGGCACCAAGCTTTCGCCCGAGATATTCGCCGGCTTCGTGCATGCCTCCAAGAGCTCGTCGGACCATTATTCCGGGGCCAAGGCGCTGGTCTACTGGGACTTCGTGCAGGGTCTGATGCCCAGCAAGTTCAAGGTCCTGGCGCTTGACGGCGGGGCCCATCTGCAGGGCGAACTGGGTGGCGGCTACAGCTTCAGCCAGCACAGCGGGTTCTTCACCGCGGGTGCCAGCGGCAACAACCTGACCGCCGGGATCGACTTCAGCCCGAACACCGGGCTTGCGCCCTATGTCGGCATCCAGTCGCCGAAGCGGCCCTGAGGCCGGTGCGGGGCCGGGTGACCGGCCCCCGACGCCCCGCGACGCGGATCAGTCCTTGGCGCGCTCGACGTAGGAATTGTCGTCCGTGTTGATCACGATGCGGGTGCCCGCGCCGATGTGCGGCGGCACCATCACGCGCAGCCCGTTGGTGCAGTTCGCGGGCTTGTAGGACGACGACGCGGTCTGCCCCTTCACCACCGGTTCGGTGTCGATGATTTCCACCGTCACCTTCTGCGGGAACTCGATGGCGATCGCGACGCCCTCGTAGGTCTTCAGGAACACCCGCATCCCTTCGCCCAGGTAGACCTTGCCGTCGCCCACCACATCGGCCGACACGGTGACCTGGTCGTAGCTGACCGGCTCCATGAAGTGGAAGCCTTCGCCATCCTCATAGAGGAAGTCATATTCCCGCTCGTCCACGGTGGCCTTCTCGACCTGTTCGGTCGTGCGCCAGCGTTCCGAGACCTTCACCCCGTCCGAGATGCGGCGCATGTCGATCTGCGTCGTCGGCGTGCCCTTGCCGGGGTGGAAGTTGGAGGCGGTGAGGACGACGTAAAGCCGGCCCTCCAGCTCGACGACGTTGCCCTTGCGGAGGCTCGATGCGATGACTTTCACGGGTGGTCTTCCTTGTGACTGCGGGGCGCCTGACGTATCAGGCGCGGGAATTGACGCCAGCCCCTAGCGCATCTTTTGCCATTTCGCCAGATGAAAGCCGCAATGAGCCCGACCGAGCCCGCCCAGACCGACACGCCGTGGTGGTCGCCCCACCGCCATGCCGACCGCCGCCCGCTGCTGCTGGCGCGCAACCGCATTCAGGCGGCGCTGCGGCTCTGGCTGGCCGGGGAGGGCTTCACCGAGGTTGACCCGGCCGCCTTGCAGGTCAGCCCGGGGAACGAGGCGCATCTGCACGGCTTTGCCACCGAGGCGATCGGCAATGACGGGCTGGCGCGGCGGATGTATCTGCACACCAGCCCCGAGTTCGCGATGAAGAAGCTGCTGGCGGCGGGCGAAACCCGCATCGCCGCCTTCGCGCATGTCTGGCGCAACCGCGAACGCGGCGCGCTGCACAGCCCCGAATTCACGATGCTGGAATGGTATCGCGTGGGCGCGGATTACACGGTGCTGATGGGCGATTGCGCGGCGATGCTGCGGCTGGCGGCACGCGAGGCGGGGGCCACGGCGCTGCGCTATCGCGGCATCAGTTGCGACCCCTTCGCGGACCCCGAGCGGCTGTCGGTCGCCGACGCCTTCACCCGCCATGCGGGGGTGGACCTGCTGGCGACGGTGGATGCGGCGGGCGAGCCCGATGCGGGCAAGCTGCGCGCGCAGGTCGCCGCGATCGGCATCCGGGCGACGGCGGAGGACACCTGGTCCGACCTGCTCAGCCGGGTGCTGGTGGCGAAGGTGGAACCGCATCTGGGCCACGGCCGCATGACCATCCTTGACCGTTATCCGATCGCCGAGGCCGCCTTGGCCCGCCCCGCCGCCGATGACCCGCGCGTGGCGGAGCGGTTCGAGCTTTACGCCTGCGGGGTGGAACTGGCGAACGGCTTTGGCGAGTTGACCAACCCCGCCGAACAGCGCCGCCGCTTCGGGCTGGAGATGGACGAGAAGCACCGCGTCTATGGTGAACGCTACCCGCTCGACGAGGATTTCCTGTCGGCACTGGCGCAGATGCCCGCCGCCAGCGGCATCGCGCTGGGCTTCGACCGGCTGGTGATGCTGGCCACCGGCGCGCCGCGCATCGACGACGTGATCTGGGCGCCCGCCGGATAACGGCACCCGGAGGCCCCCAAGAAGATATCCGGCGTGGCCGTTGCTTTGTCGGGGTGGAAGGGCCACCTTCATGATAGGTGCACATTCGTGCTGCCACGAAAGGTGATGACCCATGTCCGACAAGAAGACTCAGGCCGACAAGACGGATTTCTCGGTGTCCGTGATGGACGATTGCTACATCCGTTCCGGTGTGCCGCCGGTCGTGGCACCGCAGAAGGCCAAGGCCAGGCCGAAAACCGTTCCCGGCAAGTAAGGCGCTGGCGGCCGCTGTGCCGCTTCATGTCCGTGCCGGATCGCACGAGGGTGGCGCGGGTTTGCCGCGCCGCCCCCGTTTGGATGTCATTTCCCGCGCTGAAGCAGGTTCCAGGCGAAGCACAGGATGCCGACCAGCACCGTCGCCTCGGCCAGCGGGGCCACCGGCACCATGCCCGCCTCGGTGATCCGGCGCGACAACAGCAGGAACAGCATCACCGCAACCCCCAGCGACCCGACGCTGTGCAGCCAGAAATGGATGCGCGCCAGCGATGAGGCCGCCATCGCGGGAAAGCTGCGGTAGATCAGGCCGAACACCATCATCAGCACGAAGCCCAGCAGGTTGATGTGGGCATGCAGCGGCGCCAGCGCCATGTCGCCCGAGGCCCCCATGTACATGCCAATCGGAATCCCCGCGATCAGGAACAAAGTTCCCACCAGCATGAAGCTGCGTGAAACGTTCATCGTGCGCCTCCCCTCCGTTGCGCGACCTGCGGCACTTTGTCCGCTTGGACGGAAGTTTAGCACATAATGGCGAGTCGGGGGCATACCTTCTGATCTGCAGATCTGGCGACCCGCGCCTTCGGGCGGCCGGGGCGCCAAGGGTGGAGAAGGTGATATAAGTGTCGGCGAGACGAACTGAACAGTAAGCCGTTTCTAATTGGTATTCCCGAAGTGAGTTGAGATGCTCCACTTAATTGGTGGATCACTTTTGGCTACACCAAGAGAGTAAAACCCAAACGCAAGAAGAAATATCCCTATCGCCATCAGCGCAAGGCAGGGAACTAGTGTTCTGAGTCTGACGCTTGCTACCTGTTTCCTCTGACTTCATCGAGTTTGTTCAGCGCGCGTCGTTCACGGGTGAGGATGTCTTCGGCTGTTTTGGTCCAAGTGAACGGCTTTGGTTTTGTGTTGTGCTGCCCGAGGTAGTCGTAGATGGCGG
>NZ_CBAICG010000028.1:0-45649 GCF_964715405.1 Solirhodobacter sp.
TCACCGCCACAACCCCCAGACCGGCGAAGACAAAACCTACACCTTCTCCCTCTCAACCCAAAAATCCCCCAAACCAAACCCAATCCCACCAACCACAGAACTCGCCAAAGGCGACGTCATCGTCATCCCAACACGAAGGCTGTTCGAATGAGGCCCCGCATGATCCCCCGCCGCTTCCGCAAGAAGGCCGCACTGGCCGTGGCGGCCAGCCTCGTTTCCGGCCTCGCCTATGCGCAGGTCACCGGTCAGCCGACGACGACCGAGCCGGGCACCACGCTGACCTTCGGCGTGCTGTCCACGCTGCGCAGTGACAGCAACCTCGACATGGCGCCCACTTCGCCCGGCGCGGCCACGCTGTTCGACACCGCGCTGAGCTTCGGGCTGCATTCCAGCACGCGGCTGTCGTCGCTCGATCTGACCCTCGGCGGCGTGCTGCGGGCCGCGCGCCTGCCCGGGGGCGGCAACGACACGCGCTTTGATGGCCAGTCGACCCGTCTGAGTTACACCCATGCGACGGCGGCGGCGAAGCTGACCGCCAGCGCCAGTTACGACGCCGCCAGCCTGCTTTACCTCGACCCGCTTGCCGCCACGCAGGAGGGCAGCGTCGATCTGGCGCCCAGCGGCGGAACCCGGCGCCTGTATGCGGCATCGCTGGGTCTTGAGACCGGGATCGACCAGCCGCTGGGCTTCCTGTTCTCGGCGCAGACCTCGGCGCGGCGCTACAGCGGGGCTTCGGCGGCCTATTACGACAGCACGAACACGCAGCTGTCGATGGGCGCGCGGATCGCCTTTTCGGACCGGACCACGGGCAAGGTGGTTCTGACCGGCTCGAACTTCACCGCGCAGGATCCCGCCAGCACACGCTATCGCTCGGAAGAGCTGGACTTCACCCTGGGTCACGATTTCGACGCCCGCACCCATCTGGATGTGACGCTCGGCGCGGCGCGCAACCGCACCCTCACGACGGGCGCCGACTCCAGCCGGTCCGAGCCGACTCTGGGCCTTGTGCTGACCCGGACGCAAGACAACGGCACCGCGACGTTCTCGGCCCAGCGCAGCCTGTCGCCCGGTGGCGCCCGCACCACGCTGACCGGCGGGCAGGCGATCGACATGACGACGGGCAAGCTCAGCTACAGCCTGGGCGCGACGCGGGGCGGACAGGGCCATGTCGATGCGATCGCCACGCTTGGCTACATTCAGAACCTTTCGACCGGGCAGATCACCGCCACCCTGTCGCGCCAGGTCGTCAGCCCGCTGGCCTTCAGCGGTCTGGACGTTGGCGACGAACTCGTGACGCGGGCCTCGGCAAGCTACCGTTACGACGTGAGCCAGCTTTCCGGCGTGCGCTTCGGCATCGAGTATGCGCGCGTGGACCCGGTCGCGGGCAACGGCGTGGTGCCGCGCCGTGGCAGCAGCTTCACCGCGGCCTACGAACACGCGCTGACGCAGGACTGGATGCTGACGGCGGGCTATCGCTATCGCTACCGGTCGGATCCGGTCAATGGCACCGCCTCGGGCAACTCGGTCTTCTTCTCGATCGGGCGCACCTTCACCGTGCGGCCATGAACGAGAGCGCGCAATGAGCGACGTCGCCGCCTCCGGTGCCCGCAGCATCCCGCTGCGGTCTGCGGGCCTTGGCTGGTTCCTGCTGCTGATTGCGGGGTCGGTGCCGCTGTTCCAGCTTGGGCTGGTGTCGCTGGGGAAAGCCTGGATCACGCCGGAATACAGCTATGGCCCGCTGATCCCGCTGATCTCGCTTTACCTTTTCCTGCGCGAGATGCGCCGGATGCCGCCGCCCGCCGCCGTGGTGCGCGACCGTGGCCGCGGCCTCGCGGTGCTGGCGGCGGGCCTCGTTGGCGCCGTGCTGGGCAACATGATGCAGATCCCCGACGTGGTCGCCTATGCGCTGATCGTGTGGATTGCGGGGCTGGTGCTGACCGTCTTTGGCTGGGCGCGCGGGTCGCGCCACATGCTGCCGGTGCTGCACCTGATCTTCATGCTGCCGCTGCCGCAGTTCCTGTATTGGAAGGTCAACATCATCCTGCAGCACCTGTCGTCCGAGATGGGCGTCTGGGTGCTGGATCAGGCCAACGTGCCGGTGTTCCTGGAAGGCAACGTGATCGACCTTGGCGTCTACAAGCTCCAGGTCGCCGAGGCCTGCTCGGGGCTGCGCTACCTGTTCCCGATCCTCAGTTTCTCCTACCTGTTCGCGATCCTTTACCGGGGCCCGCGCTGGCACAAGCTGGTGCTGGTGCTGACCGCCGCGCCGCTGACCGTGGTGATGAACGCGCTGCGCATCGCCATGATCGGGATGATGGTGGATCGTTACGGCATCGGGCAGGCCGAGGGCGTGCTGCATGCCTTCGAGGGCTGGGTGGTGTTCCTGATCTGCGTCGCGCTGTTGTTCCTGCTGGCGGCCGGGTTGCAGCGGACCACCGCCGCGCCGATGCCGCTGGCCGAAGTGATCGACCTTGATACCCGCGGCTTTCTGCCGATCCTGTTGCGGCTGCGGGGCCTGCGCCTGTCGCCCGCGCTGGTGGCGGCGGCGCTGCTGACGATCGGCGTGTCGGCGGGCTGGCTGTCGTTTGGCGGCGGCACTGCGACGGCGTTGTCGCGGGCGAGTTTCGCGTCCTTCCCGCGCAGCGCCGGCCCCTGGGCTGGCAGCGCGACCACACTCGACCCCGATGTGGCGAAGGTTCTCGCGGCGGACGACTACGTGAACATCACCTATGCCGCGCCGGCCGAGCGTGACGCGGTGAACTTCTTCGTGGCCTACTACAAGCGCCAGACCGAAGGCGAGGGCATCCACTCGCCCGAGGTCTGTCTGCCGGTCGGCGGCTGGGAGATCTTCAGCCTCGCCCCGATGTCGGTCGACATGGCGGGCACCCCCTACGGCCGCTTCACGCTGAACCGCGCCGTGATCGAGCGCGGCACCACCCGGCAACTGGTCTACTACTGGTTCGAGCAGCGCGGCCGCCGGATGACGAATGACTTCGCCGTCAAGGCCAGCGTGGTCTGGGACGGGCTGACGCGCGGGCGCACCGATGGCGCGCTGGTGCGCTATGTCACGCCGATCAACGAGGGCGAGGCCGAGGCGGCGGCGGATGCCCGCATCCAGCACCTGATGGCCGCGACGCTGCCTGCCCTGCCGCGCTTCCTGCCGTTCTGACGCCCGTCCTCACCGGGTTTTCACTTGCGCCGGGCGCACCGCAGGCGCACTTCGGCGGCATGAGCGACAGCCGATCCATCCTCACCCCGGTCTTTCGCGCGCGCCTGCGCGGCTGGTTCGCGCGCAACCCGGTTTCAGTGCTGATCCTCATGGTCTGCCTGCTGATCGAGGGAGCGCTGGAGGGCGCGGATGCCGGACTCTGGGGTGCGCCGGGCTGGCGCGATACGGCCTACACTTACGGCAGTTTCTGGGCCAGCCTGCTGCGGGGCGATACGCCGGTCTATCCGCTGCAACCCGCGGCGATGTTCCTGACCTACGGGTTTCTGCATGGCGGGTTCTGGCACGTCACGCTGAACATGATCACCCTTGTTTCGCTGGGCGCGCCGGTCGCGGCGCGACTGGGGCAGGCGCGGTATCTGCTGTTTTACCTGCTGACGACGATCGGCGGCGGCGCCGGGTTTGCGGTGTTCTCGTATAGCGCCGATCCGATGGTGGGGGCCTCGGGCGCGCTGTTCGGGCTGGCCGGTGCGATCCTCGCCTGGGCCTGGGCCGACCGCCGCCGCTATGGCCAAAGCCCTGCGCAGGCGGCGCGGGCGCTCGCGCGGCCGATCGTCTACCTGATCGGGCTGAACGTCGTGTTCTTCTGGGCGATGAACGGCGGGCTTGCCTGGGGCGCGCACCTTGGCGGGTTTCTGTCCGGCTGGGGGCTTGGCCTGCTGTACGACCGGCGCCGCGCCTGAACTGCATCAGGGTCAAGACAAGACGATGGCGCAGACCGAAACAAGGTCTGCGCCGTCGCTGATGAACCCGAAGCCTGGGTTACTTCGTCGTCATCGCGGCAGAGGCCAGCATGTCGGGGTGGCCGGTGCAGGCCGCCGTGGTGGCGGTAACAGCAGCGGCGTTCGCCGTGGCATCCATCGCCATGCTGGCGTCTGCCGATGCCGCATGCAGCGCGGTGACGGCAGCGGTCATGTCGGCCGCGTTCATGGCCGAGAAGGTCGCGCAGGTCAGGGTCTTGGCGTCGATGGTTGCCGCCGCGGCAAGCGTCGGGGCCGCAAAGGCGGCAGCCATCGTGGTCAGAGCGATCGCGCGAAACAGAATCTTCATCGCAGTTCTCCTGTTGACGTGTTCAGATGTAGCGGTCTCCTGGTCGCCCTTGCATCGGCGGCCAAGTCACAGGCATGACGCCACGTAGAGGCGGTTATGCTGATCCAGATTGTCGTTCACGCAAAACGTGATGCCGTCTTGCGGGCGCTGGTTGCCCTCGGCCACTTCCGGCCCAGCGGCGCGACGATCATGCGCGACGGCGCGTTCAGGGTCCGGGCTCGGGCCTACCGCTTCGCGAACACCCGGTCATAGGCCGCCAGCAGGTTCGGCACCGAATGGGCCCAGGACAGCGCATCGAACACCCGCGCGCGGCCGATCCGGCCCATCGCGCGGCCCTTGTCGGGGTTGTCGATCAGCCAGGCGACCTTCGCCGCGAAATCCACCGGATCGTTGGCTTTCGCGTAAAGCGAGGCCTCCCCCGCCGAGGCCAGTCCCTCGATCAGGTCGAACTGCACCACCGGCTTTTCCAGCGTCATGTACTCCATCACCTTGTTCATGGTGGAGATGTCGTTCATCCCGTTCTTCGGGTCGGGGCTGACGCCGATGTCGCAACTGTTCAGCGCGCGCAAAAGGTCTTCGCCGAACAGCGCGCCGGTGAAGGTGAAGTGATCCTCCAGCCCGCGCGCCGCCACATCGCGCTGCACCTCGGGCAGGTGGGGGCCGAAGCCCACGATGACCGCGTGCAGATCGCCGTGGCCGAGTTTGCGCACCAGAATGTCGACCGCTTCGACCAGCAGGTCCATGCCCTCCTGCTGGCCGATCACGCCGACATAGCCCAGCACGGTTTTCGCGCCGCGCCGCACTTCGGGGTCGGCGGGCCGGATCTCGAACTTCTCGACTCTCGGCGCCGAGCGGACGACGAACACGTCCTCGGGTGCCATCTTTCCGCGCTTCAGCGCCACGCGGCGGAAGCTTTCGTTGGTGGCGATCGAAACGGAGGCGGTGCGAAAGCTCAACCGCTCCCACCACAGCATGACGCGGTAGAGAAAGCCGCGGCGGCCGAATTTCGCCTCGAACAGTTCCGGGCCGACATCGTGATGGTCGAACAGGTAGCGCACCCCGAACGGGCGATAGAGCAGCGCGATGAGGAACAGCAGATCGGGCGGGTTGCAGCCCTGGATCACGTCGAACCCGCGGTCGCGCCAGACCTGCCGGGCCAGCCGCGCCATGTGCCACAGCGCATGCAGATATTCACGCGCATAGGCCACGGCGCCGGAATGCGCCTCGGGCGGCTCGGGGTAGCGGTAGATGTGGACGCCCTCGATCTCTTCACGGGCCTTGTCCCAGCCGCGGCCCATCGGGCAGATCACGCTGACCTCGTAGCCCTGCGCGACCAGCGTCGTCGCCTCCAGCCAGACCCGGCGATCGAGCGGCACGGGCAGGTTTTCCACCAGGATCAACACGCGGCGGGGCTTGGGATCGAGGTCGGTCAAGGTGGGGAAAACTCGCGCTGCTCGGCCGGGGTGGCCATCCTCGGTGCGGGGCGCCGGGGCCCTCTCATTGGCGTGAAGAATGCCGGGCGGACCCGGCGCTGTCCATAGGACCGGGAGGCGTCTTTGGCGGCGTAAACGGTTTCTTAACCTCGATCTGCCATCTAGGGGCCTGAGGTCGCACCAACGCGGTGCCTCACCCCCGAGATCGCAGGCCGGTCGCGGGGCGTCTGCGCGGCCTCGCGATCCTGCAGAGCAGGAGAGTGCAGATGGACAGTTTCAAGGAATTCCCCACCACCCCGGTTTCGCCGATCCGCGACGCCGCCGCCGTCACCCCCAGCGACAGCGTCACGCTGCCCACCGTCACCCGCGCGATCTATGTCGGCCAGCCGGGCGATGTGGCGGTCAGCATGGCCGGGGGGCAGGCCGTCACCTTCCAGTCGGTGCCCGCGGGCAGCCTGCTGCCGATCCGCGTCAGCGTGGTGAAGGCGACCGGCACCAGCGCGGGTGGCATCCTTGCCTTGTGGTGATCAATTGAAGTGGTTGTCGCGCGGGAAACCGCGCGGCGCCATCCGCCCTGCCGTGCCGCGCGCGGCGAGCCATTCCGTCAGGTCGGGTTCGGTCCGGGTGCGCCCGGCCGGGTCTTTCCACGTCAGGCCCTTGGCCAGCGTGAAGGTCGTGGCGTCCGACAACCCGCCGTCCTTGTAGCGTTGCAGCCGGTTGCCCTTGCCGCGCGCCATTTCGGGCAGGTCGGTCAGCGGGAACACCAGCATCTTGCGGTTGTCGCCGACCACCGCGACGTGGTCGCCCTGCACGATGCGGCAGACCCGCGCCTTCACGTCGTCGCGCACGTTCAGCACCACCTTGCCCGCCCGCGTCTGGGCCACCACCTCGTCCATCGGCACCACGAAACCGTCGCCCGCAGTCGAGGCGATCAGCAGTTTCTCGCCCGGCTTGTAGATCAGAATCTCGACGATCTCGGCCTCGTTCGGCAGGTCGACCATCAGCCGCAGCGGCTCGCCCATGCCGCGCCCGCCCGGCAGGTTGGCGCCCAGCACCGTGTAGAACCGGCCGTTCGAGCCACAGATCAGAATCTTGTCGGTGGTCTCGGCGTGGAAAGCAAAGCGCCCCTCGTCGCCGTCCTTGAACTTCATCTCGGCATCGAGCGCGCCGTGCCCCTTCAGCGCCCGGACCCAGCCCATTTTCGAGCAGATGACGGTGATCGGCTCGCGCTCGATCATCGCTTCGGGCGGCACCTCCTCGGCCTCGGCGGCATCGGCGAAGCTGGTGCGGCGCAGGCCGTTCGCGGTGGCCTTGCCGAACTGCTTGCCGACCTCGCGCAGTTCGGTGCCGATCCGCTTCCATTGCAGCGTTTCGCTGTCCATCAGGTCGGCCAGCTCCGCCCGCTCCTTCATCAGCGCGTCCTGTTCGCGCAGCAGTTCCATCTCTTCCAGCCGCCGCAGGCTGCGCAGCCGCATGTTCAGGATCGCCTCGGCCTGCACATCGGTCAGTGTCGGCTCGACCGCCGCGCCGGGCAGGGCGAGCGTCAGGGGCGAGATGTAGTCCTTTTCATTCACCGCCCGCGCGTGCGGGTGGCCCCAGTCCTCGACCATCAGCGCGGCCTTGGGGTCGGCGTCATAGCGGATGATGTCGATCACCCGGTCGAGGTTCAGGAAGGCCGTGATGAAACCTTCCAGCACTTCCAGCCGGTGGTCGATCCGCTCCAGCCGGTGCTGGCTGCGCCGGTTCAGCACGTCGCGCCGGTGGTCGAGGAAGGCGCGCAGCACTTCCTTCAGGCTGCACACCTTCGGCGTGCGGCCGTCGATCAGCACGTTCATGTTCAGCGCGAAACGGATTTCAAGGTCGGAGTTGCGGTAGAGCATCCCCATCAGCATCTCGGGGTCGACGGTCCGTGAGCGCGGTTCCAGGATCAGCCGCACGTCGTCGGCGCTTTCATCCCGCACATCGGCAAGGATCGGCACCTTCTTCAACTGGATCACCTCGGCCAGCTTTTCGATCAGCCGCGACTTCTGCACCTGATAGGGAATTTCGGTGACGACGATCTGCCACTGGCCCCGGCCAAGGTCTTCGACCGACCAGCGCGCCCTGAGCCGAAAGCTGCCCCGGCCGGTGCGGTAGGTTTCCAGGATGCTGGCCTTCGGTTCGACGATCACGCCGCCGGTCGGGAAATCCGGCCCCGGCACCAGCGCCACCAGCGCCGCGTTGGTGACATCCGGCGCCTTGATCAGCGCAAGGCAAGCCTCGACCAGTTCGCCGATGTTGTGCGGCGGGATGTTGGTCGCCATCCCCACCGCGATGCCCGACGAGCCATTCGCCAGCAGGTTCGGGAAGGCGGCGGGCATCACCACCGGTTCGGTCAGCGTGCCGTCGTAGTTCGGGCGGAAATCGACCGCGTTCTCGTCCAGCCCGGCCATCAGCGCCTCGGCGGCGGCGGTCAGGCGGGCCTCGGTGTAGCGGCTCGCGGCGGGGTTGTCGCCGTCGATGTTGCCAAAGTTGCCCTGCCCGTCGACCAGCGGGTAGCGCACGTTGAAATCCTGCGCCAGCCGCGCCATCGCGTCATAGATCGCAACGTCGCCGTGCGGGTGGTAGTTGCCCATCACGTCGCCCGAGATCTTGGCCGACTTGCGGAACCCGCCGGTCGAGGCCAGCCGCAGTTCGCGCATCGCATACAGGATGCGGCGGTGCACCGGCTTCAGCCCGTCGCGCACATCCGGCAGCGCGCGGTCCATGATGGTGGACAGCGCATAGGTCAGATACCGCTCGCCGATCGCGCGGCTCAGCGGTTCCGAGGTGGTGGCGGCACCGGTTTCAGGCGCGATGCTGGGGTCGTCGGGCGTCTGGCTCATGTCCGTGGTGTAATTCCGGCCCCAACGCGGGTCCAGTGCCAATCCCGCACCGGCCCCAATCGGTCTGGCGGCTCAGCGGCGCAGGCCGCGCAGCCGCCCGATCGCGCGGGTCAGCCAGGGGCGCGGGCGGATGCGGATAATCATCTCGGGCGGCCCGGCGGGGGCGGGGCTGTCGGCCGGTGCCGGGGCGCGCGGCTCGAACTCCGCCTGCAGCCGGGCCTGTTGCAGGCGTTCAAGCATGGCATCATCGGGGCCGGGGGGCGGGTGCCAGGCTTCGGTGGCAAGCGCGGCGCGCAGGTCGGCCAGGGCGGGCGCGTAGCCGCGGGCCTGCGCGAAGGCGGCGGATCGTTCGGCAAAGCCATCCACCAGCGCCAGCCGGTCCTGCGGCGACAGGAGCGGGGCGTCGGGGCCGCCCGCCTCGCCCCCGGCCGCAAAGAACCCGCGCAGCACGCGCCGTCGCTGCGGCTCCGATGCCACCAGCGCATTCGCAAGCCGCGCGGCCTGAACCTCGGCGCTGGTCGGGGTGCGGTAGGCCGGGGTGGCGGACGCGGCAAGCGAGAGCTCTCCAAGACCCGCAAGCGCGGTGAACGCCGACCAGAGGCGGCCCTGTGCGGCCGCGGCATCATAGTCGCCAAGCGCGACGGGGCGCCCGGCGAAGGCTTCGAACGGCGCGAACAGGGCCGGAAGGTCGGTCAGCAGGGCGCCATAGTCCACCATGAACTCCTGCACCGACCGCGCGCCGAGGCGCTGCCCGTTGCAGGCCACCTCGCGGTAGAGCGCCTCAGGGCCGCGATCGGGGCGGCGCACGAAGGCGATGGGCTGGCAGCTTTCGAACGTTGCAAGGCGGTCGAACAGGCGGGCCAGCAGGTCGTCGCGCCCGCGCGCCAGCGGGGCAAGGAAGTTTTCGCACGACAGGATCACCGTATCACAGCGCGATGCGGCAATCTCGGCGGCCAGGGTGCGCCAGGGCGCATCGTCATCGTCATGCACGGCCTGCATCAGACCGAGGTGGCCGGGAAACCCGCCGGGCCGCACCGGAACGAACGCCGGCCCTGCCAGACCGGCCGCGGGGAACAGCACGCGGATGCCCCGCAATCCGGTGGCCTCGGCCTGCAGGCACCGCTGCAGCCAGGTGGACCCGGTCTTGTGCATTCCCAGATGCAGGATCAGCCGCTTGCCATTCCGCCGCCGGGCGCGCCGCGGGGCGGCCGTCGGGGCGCGCGCGGCGATGCAGGCCGCCGCCGCGGCAACATCGCCCGCGCGCAGGGCCCGGTGGATCTCGAAGAAATCCACCCGGCTGATGCGCCCCTTGCGGGTTTGCTGGCCGACCCGGCTGATGCGGGACAGCACCGGGTCGCTGAAGATCTGCTGGCCGAACCGATCCTCGCCCAGCATCGCCCGGATCCGCGGCCCATAGTCCGCCATCGTGGCGTCGCCCCCCGCCGCAAGCTGCGGCAGCAGGTCGACATCCCAGATCAGCCGCGACAGGGTGTTGAACAACTCGCGCCGCAGAAACCGCGGCGGGGTGCGCGGGCGGGCGGCATGGGCGCGCATCACGCCCACGCATTTCTCCAGCAACTGAAGCTGCAACCGCAACACCTCGGGGTCGGCCCGCTGGGTCGAGATCGAGCCCGCGCGCCGCCGCCAGACCCGCGCCGGGGCCCCGAGGCAGGCGATCCGGCGCGCCGCGATGACGGTTTGCAGCACGAAGAGGCGGTCCTCGAACTTCACCTGCTCGGGGTCGAACCTGAGCCCCCCGGCATCGAGAAAATCGCGCCGGTAGAGGCTCGACCACGACGAGGTGAAGAACTGCGCCTCTTCCACCCCGCGCAGCCCGTCGCCTTGCCGGGGTACCGAGAACAGCGCCTTGTCCCGGCCCAGCAGCGTCAGGTCGGGCGAGCCCACCGGGCTGATGCAGCAGGCGGCATGGGTGATGTCGGCGCCGCTGCTTTCCGAAAGGGCAAGCTGCGCGGCCAACCCGTCGGCAAGGTAGTAGTCATCGGCATCCAGAAAGGCGATCCTGGCCCCGCGCGCCTCGGCCAGGCCGCTGTTGCGCGCCCGTGAAAGCCCGCCGTTCGCCGCATGGTGCAGCACGCGCACCTCGGGCGGCAACGGAAGACCGGCAAAGTAGGCGGGGCCGAAGCGATCGGGGTTGTCATTGACGAGGATGACCTCGACATCCCGCAGGCCCTGATTGCGGATCGAGCCGAGGGCCATCGTGAGGTAGGCGGTTTCATCGTAGAATGGAACGATCACACTCAGTCGGCAATGTGCCCTGCTCAAAGGCTGTCTCTGTCATCGCTCGAGTCGGCGCCCCCGAAATCGAAGCAGAACAACAACATGGCGAAACCAAACAGGAAAAGACCGCCGAACCCTGAAAACATCAACACGCGCCAAAACCCTCACGAACATGTGATCCTGAATTGATGTTTGCATGATTCTCCAAAACCCGCAACACCGGGGTCAACGAGCTCTCCGGCACCGCCGTCCGCGACTTGGGGGCCAGTGGCGGAAATCACCAAGGGGTCCGATTGCATGAGCCACGACAGGTCGATCCTGATCACCGGCTGTTCCTCGGGGATCGGCCATGATGCGGCGCACGGGTTGAAGGCGCGCGGCTGGCGCGTGTTTGCCACCTGTCGGCAACAGGCCGACTGCGACCGCCTGCAGGCCGAGGGGCTCGAAAGCTTTCGCCTTGATCTGGCCGACGAGGGCAGCGTCGCGGGCGCGGTGGACGAGGCGCTGGCCCGCACCGGGGGCACGCTGGACGCGCTGTTCAACAACGGGGCCTTCGCCTGCCCCGGCGCGGTCGAGGATCTGCCGCGCGGCGCGCTGGCGGAAATCTTCGAGACCAACGTGTTCGGCACCCATGACCTGACCCGCCGGGTGATCCCGGTGATGCGGGCGCAGGGGCATGGTCGCATCGTCACCTGTTCCTCGGTGCTGGGTCTTGTCGGGGCCCGGTGGCGCGGCGCCTATGTCGCCACCAAGTTCGCGCTGGAAGGGCTGACCGACGTGCTGCGCATCGAGATGCGCGACACGCCGCTGAAGATCGTGCTGATCGAACCCGGCCCGATCGGCACGAAGATCCGGCAGAACTCGATCCCGCATTTCGAGGCCTGGGTGAACTGGGAAGCCTCGCCGCGCGCCGAGCGATACCGCGCATCGTTGCGTCCCCGGCTTTACGAAAGCCGCGGCCCTGATCCGTTTCAGCTTGCCCCCGCCGCCGTCACCGCGAAACTGATCCGGGCGCTGGAAAGCCCGTGGCCGCGCGCGCGCTACTATGTCACCACGCCGACCTACCTGATGGGTGCGCTGCGCCGTGTCCTGCCCGCCCGCGCGCTGGACTGGCTGATCGCCAAGGGCTGACCCGGCGCATCGGTCGCAGCAGTTTCCGGTTCGCTTTTCGTGCCCGCCGGGCTAGATCAGGGGATCACGGAAGGAACCCCTGATGCTTCATGATCCGCTTTTCCTCCTTGTCGTGGTCGCCGTGCTGATTGTGCTGGCGATCCTGATGCTCGGCATCGGCAGCTTCGGCGCGGGCGGCAAGTTTCACGCCCGGAACGCCAACCGGCTGATGCGCTACCGGGTGGGGGCGCAGGCGGTGGCGATCCTGCTGATCCTCGTCTACGTCTATTTCCGGCGGTCCGGGGGGCACTGATGGTTGTTCTGAACCGCATCTACACCAAGACCGGCGACGCCGGCGAAACCGCGCTTGGCAATGGCGCGCGGGTGGCCAAGCATTCGATCCGCGTCACCGCCTACGGCACCGTGGATGAAACCAACGCCACCGTCGGCCTCGCCCGGCTGCATGCCGACGGCGAGATGGATGCCGCCCTTGCCCGCATCCAGAACGACCTCTTTGACCTTGGCGCCGACCTCTGCCGCCCCGACATGGAGCGGGATGCCGAGGCCGCCTATCCGCCCCTGCGCATGATCGAAAGCCAGGTGGAGCGGCTGGAGCGGGAGATCGACGTGATGAATGCCCGGCTGACGCCGCTGCGCAGTTTCATCCTGCCCGGCGGTTCGGCGCTGGCCGCGCAGATGCACCTGTGCCGCACCGTCTGCCGTCGCGCCGAACGCCTGACGGTCGAGCTTGCCACGATGGAGGCGATCAACGCCGAGGCGGTAAAATACCTCAACCGCCTCAGCGACTGGTTCTTTGTCGCGGGCCGCATCGCCAACGACGATGGCAAAGCCGACGTGCTCTGGGTGCCCGGCCTGACGCGGTAAGGTGAAACGCGACGTCGCGCCGCTGAAACCGGTCGATTTTGGTCTGTCCTGACCGGCACAGAGCGGCTAACAACCGGCAGAGCGATTGTGATCCCCCGCGGCCCTGGGGGCTGATGGAGAGAGGAGTTTTCCGATGAAGGTTCTGGTGCCCGTGAAACGGGTGATCGACTACAACGTGAAGGTTCGCGTCAAGGCGGATGGCTCTGGCGTCGATCTGGCGAACGTGAAGATGTCGATGAACCCGTTCGACGAGATAGCCGTCGAGCAGGCGATCCGGCTGAAAGAGGCCGGACAAGTGACCGAGATCATCGTCGTCTCGATCGGCGTCCGTCAGGCGCAGGAAACGCTGCGCACCGCGCTGGCGATGGGCGCGGATCGGGCGATTCTGATCGACGCCACCGACAACGTGCAGACCGACATCGAGCCGCTGGCCGTGGCGAAGCTGCTGAAAGCGGTGGTGGATGCCGAGCAGCCGGGGCTTGTGCTCTGCGGCAAGCAGGCGATCGACAACGACATGAACGCCACCGGCCAGATGCTGGCGGGGCTGCTGGGCTGGAGCCAGGGCACCTTTGCCAGCGAGCTTGCCATCGAGGGCGATCATGCGCTGATCACGCGCGAGGTTGACAGCGGCATGCAGACGATCCGCGTGACGATGCCTGCCATCATCACTGTGGACCTGCGGCTGAACGAACCGCGCTATGCGAGCCTGCCGAACATCATGAAGGCGAAGAAGAAGCCGCTGGAGGAAAAGACCCCCGCCGACTACGGCGTGGACGTCGCGCCGCGGCTGACCGTGGTGAAGACGGTGGAACCGGCGGGCCGCAAGGCGGGCGTCAAGGTCCGCTCGGTGGACGAGCTGATCGCGAAACTGAAAGATGAAGCGGGGGTGATCTGACATGGCCGTTCTTCTCGTTGCTGATGTGAATGAAGGCCGTCTTGCCACCGATCAGGTGGCCAAGACCCTGACGGCAGTGGCCGGTCTGGGCGAGGTTCACGTGCTGGTGGCCGGTGCGGGCGGCGATGCCGCCGCCGCCGAGGCTGCAACCCTTGCGGGCGTGTCCAGGGTGCTGTTTGCCGGGGATCATGCCTATTGCCACGGCATGGCGGAATCGACCGCCGCGCTGATCGTGTCGCTGGCCGGGGGCTATTCGCATATCTGCGGCGCGGCCACGGCCTCCAACAAGAACGTGCTGCCGCGGGTCGCGGCACTGCTGGACGTGATGGTGATCTCGGATGTGACCGCCGTGATCGACGCCGACACGTTCGAGCGCCCGATCTATGCGGGCAACGCGATCCAGACGGTGAAATCCTCTGACCGCGTGAAGGTTGCCAGCATCCGCACCGCCGGGTTCGAGGCGGCCGCCACCGGTGGCGCCGCCCCGGTGGAAGGCCTTGCCACCGCCACCGATCCGGGCCTGTCGGTCTGGGTCGAGGACCGGGTCGCCACCTCCGACCGCCCGGAACTGACCTCGGCCAAGATCGTCGTGTCGGGCGGGCGCGGCGTGGGATCGAAGCACAGCTTCGACATCATCGAGCAACTGGCCGACAAGCTCGGCGCCGCCGTTGGCGCCAGCCGCGCGGCAGTTGACTCGGGCTATGCCCCGAACGACTGGCAGGTGGGCCAGACCGGCAAGGTCGTGGCGCCGAACCTTTACGTTGCCGTCGGCATCTCGGGCGCGATCCAGCACCTTGCGGGCATGAAGGATTCGAAGGTCATCGTGGCGATCAACAAGGACGAAGAGGCGCCGATCTTCCAGGTTGCCGACTACGGCCTGGTCGCCGACCTGTTCACCGCCCTGCCGGAACTGATCGCCAAGCTCTGACAGGGCAGGCTTCATTCGCGGAGAATGCAGCGCGGCCGCCCTCACCCGGGCGGCCGCATTGTTCTTTTCGGGGTTCAGTCGCCGCTGTGGCCGCCGGCCCCGCCGCCCCCGCCCGCCGTGTTGGCGGCGGCGGCCTTCTTCTGCGCATCAAGCAACTTGTAGTAAGTCGCGCAATCCTTGCGCGCGAAGCAATTGTATTTCGCCGACGCGAAGTCCGACCTTGCCTTGTAAACCGGATCATCCGGGTGATCCAACTCCGCCGCCAAGGCATCCTGTTCCTGTTTCTGCAGCACCAACAGAACCGCCGTCGGTGCGGTATTCAGCACCGCCACACCGGCGCCCACCACCTCACCGCCCGGACCGATGTAATCCAGTGCGCCGCTCTGCGCCGCGCCGCTGGCACCCTGACCCGGGCCCGAGTTTACCGCCGAATTCTCGTCACCGAGGTTGGTCTCGATCTTCTTCACCGCGTCCGGCTTTTGCTCCAGACACGCAGACAGGGCAAGTAATGCCGCCAAGGCCACCAAGGCACGTTTTGCCGTAGAAAATGTCATCTATGTCGCTCCATATTCAGATGCTTCGATGACGTGATTGTGAACCAACGCCCGCCGACTGCCTTGATCTGCCGCAAATGCAAATCTCTTCATCCTGACGCGCGGCAGACCCGAGGGATGGCGGACATCAAGCGATTATCTTCGCGCGCGAGATCGCCCACCCACCAGCGGGCCTTTCGCATGGCGGCTTTTGACGGGATCGGGGTCGGCGACAGGATTCGGCGTTGCCGATGCCCCCCAATGATCCTAGGGATTTCCCGCGCCGCACATTGCGCGCGACCAACGGCCAGGGGCGGCAAGGTGATGATGCGCAGCTATGCGATCGGAGACATCCACGGGCATCTGGCGCTCCTGCACGGCGCCCATGCGCTGATCGAGGCCGACCGCGCGCACTGCGGCGATGCCGCGGCGCCGGCGATCCACGTTGGCGACCTTGTCGATCGTGGACCGGATTGCGCCGGGGTCGTCGAGCATCTGCGGGCGGGCATCGCCGAGGGTCGGCCCTGGATCGTGCTGAAAGGCAATCATGACCGGATGTTCACCGCTTTCCTGAACGATGTCGGCTATCACGACCCCGGCCTGCGGCCGGAACTGGGCTGGCTGCATCCGCGCCTTGGCGGGGCCGCCACGCTGGCCTCTTACGGTGTCCGTAATGCGGCCGACCGCCCGCTCGGCCCGGTTCATGCCGAGGCACGGGCGGCAGTGCCCGAGGCGCACCGGGTGTTCATGGAGATCCGGCCAACCTGGGTGCGGCGCGGGCAGGTGGTGTTCGTCCATGCAGGCATCCGGCCCGGCATTCCCCTTTATGCGCAGAGCGAAGACGATCTGGTCTGGATCCGCTCGCCATTCCTGGAGGATAGGCGCGATCACGGGGTTCTCGTGGTCCACGGGCACACCGCGCTCGACGTGCCCACACACTACGGCAACCGGGTGAACATTGATTCGAGTGCGGCTTACGGCGGCCCGCTGACCGCCGTGGTGATCGAGGGGCGCGAGGTGTTCCACCTGACGGCCACGGGACGCGTGCCGTTGCGGGCCTGAGCGTTACCGCGCCCAGTCCGGCACCGCAACCGCAGGCAGGATGCGCCCCGCGCAGGTGCCGAAACCGATGCGATACCCCGCGCCTTGCGCATGACCGCGCAGGGTCAGCGTGTCGCCATCCTCCAGAAAACCACGCGTCTCGCCATTGGCGAGGGTGATCGGCTCCGTGCCGCCCCAGCTCAGTTCCAGAAGGCTGCCCCGGCTGTCCTTCGTCGCGCCTGAGATCGTGCCGGAGCCAAGCAGATCGCCCACATTCATCGGGCAGCCCGAGGTGGTGTGGTGGCAAAGCTGTTGCGCGGGGGAATAGTATAATTCACGAACGTTCGTTCTGCTGATCACGGTTTCCGGCTGACCGGCAGGGGCAAGGCCAACCTCCAGCGCGATATCATAGAGCATCGGGCCGGGTTCGCGCAGGTAGGGCAAGAGCGGAAGCTCGCGCGCCGGGGTGGCGGCGCGGAACGGCGCCAACGCGGCCGCCATGACGATCCAGGGGCTGATCGTGGTGGCCGTCGCCTTGGCCTGAAACGGCCCGAGCGGCTGGTATTCCCAGGCCTGGATATCGCGTGCCGACCAATCGTTCAGCAGGACGTAGCCAAAGATCATCGCGTCGGCCTCGGCCACCGAAACCATGCCCTGCGAGGGTCGGCCCACGACGGCGCCGATCTCCAACTCGAAATCGAAGCGCTTCGAGGGGCCGAAATAGGGCGCATCGGCTCCCGGCGGCTTCAACTGGCCCAGCGGGCGCCGCACGTTGGTGCCCGAAACAACCACCGACGACGCCCGGCCGTTATAGCCGATGGGGATGTGCAACCAATTGGGCGGCAATGCATTTTCCGGGCCGCGGAACATCGTTCCCACATTGAGCGCATGGTTCCGCCCGGCATAGTAGTCGGTGAATTCCGACACCAGGAAGGGCAGGTGCAGCGTTGCGTCGGATTGCCGATAAAGGTGCGGCAGGCAGGCGGCCTCGTCCGGCGAGTCTTCCGACAGCAGCGCGGTCAACCGACAACGGAGCGCGGCCCAGGCATCGCGGCCAAGTTCCATCAGTTCATTCCAGAACGGAACATCGAAAACCGGATCGTCGGACAGCGAGAGAAGCCCGTCCGCCTCCAGCCCTGCCACGTCGAGGATCATGTCGCCGATCGCCACACCGCAGCGCGGCTCTTCCTCGCTGATCGAAAAGACGCCACAGGGCAGGTTGTTGAGCGGGAAGTCGGTGGTCGGATCGCTGGCACTGACCACCCAGGATTTCATCAGGCGCATCCGCTACTTGACCCCCGGCGTGCCATCGAACTTCTTCTCCAGGCTCGCCCAGCAGTCGATGTAGTCGTCCTGCAGGGGCGCCCCGCGCACGGCGAATTCGGTGAGGTGTTGAGGGAAGCGGGTCTCGAACATGAACTGCATGGTGTCGCCCTGTTTCACCGGGTGCAAGACCTCGTTCGAGGCGCCCTCGAAGGCGGCGCGGTCGGGGCCGTGGGGCAGCATCATGTTGTGCAAGCTCAGGCCGCCCGGCGCGAAGCCCTTGGGTTTCGCATCGTAGACGCCGTGGATGTTGCCCATCAGTTCCGACATGATGTTCTTGTGATACCACGGTGGACGGAACGAATGTTCGGCAACCATCCAGCGTTCCCGGAACAGCACGAAGTCGATGTTGGCGGTGCCCTCCTGCCCCGAGGGCGCGGTCAGCACGGTGAAAATGGACGGGTCCGGATGGTCGAACAGGATCGCGCCGACGGGCGAGTAGGTGCGCAAGTCGTACTTCAGCGGGGCATAGTTGCCGTGCCAGGCGACGACGTCGAGCGGTGAGTGGCCGATGCGGGTTTCGTGGAACTGGCCGCACCACTTGATGATGACGCGCGAGGGGGTTTCGCGGTCCTCGAAGGCGGCGACCGGAGTCTTGAAATCGCGTGGGTTGGCCAGGCAGTTGGCGCCGATCGGGCCGCGGCCCGGCAATGTGAACTTCTGTCCGTAGTTCTCGCAGATGAAGCCGCGGGCCGGGCCCTCCGGAAGCTCGACGCGGTAGACCAAGCCCCTTGGGATGATCGCGATTTCCCGCGGTTCGAGGGTGATCACGCCAAGTTCGGTGCAGAACCTGAGGCGGCCTTCCTGCGGAACAACCAGAAGCTCGCTGTCAGCGGAAAAGAAGTACTCATCTTCCATCGAGCGGGTGACGAGGTAGATATGGCTGGCCATGCCCACCTGGGTGTTGACGTCGCCCGCCGTCGTCATCGTGCGCATCCCGGTCAGCCAGGTCAGCGGCGCAGTTCCGACCGGGACCGGATCCCACCGATACTGGCCGAGCGAGATCACGTCGGGGATCACGTTGGGCGCGGATTTCCAAAGTGGAATGTCAATCTTTTCAAAGCGATGGACATGCTTGACCGAGGGGCGGATGCGGTAGCACCAGGTGCGTTCGTTCTGGCCGCGGGGGGCGGTGAAGGCGGTGCCGGACAGTTGTTCGGCATAAAGGCCATAGGCGCATTTCTGCGGGCTGTTCTGGCCCTGCGGCAGTGCGCCAGGCAGGGCCTCGGTTTCAAAATCATTGCCGAATCCGGGCATGTAACCCGCGTTCGGGCCGGGCGCGCGGGGCGGTTCCTGCGGGGTCATGGGGCGCTCCTTGGGCCGGGCGGAGGGAAAAAGCGGGTCACCGATTTCGCACCGATTTTGCACCGAAAACACACCGACGTTGCACCGCAATATATCGTTGCAAGTGCAACGATGTCAAGCGGGACGGCGGATCAGCGCGAAGCTGGCCAGCAGCACGAGCCCGGCATAGATCGCCATCGCCGGAAAGAATTGCGCCATGCCGAGGCCGGCCAGCAGGCCGCCCAGCAGCGCGGGGGCCACGATGCCGCCGACCAGACCGGCGGCGATGATGGTGGAGGTCGCGCGCTGGCTGTCGCCCATCGCGGCCGAGGTCACGACGAAAAGCGAGGGGAAGATGATGCCGGTAAAATACCCGGCGGCGACATAACCCGGCCCGGCGGCCCCGAGTGTCGCGGCGAGCGAGGCGGCGCAGATGCCGGAAATCGCCACGCGCAACAGCACGACGGCGGGCACGCGCGGCGCGATCCAGTAAAGCGTGACACGGCTGATGAGGTAGGCCGCGAAGAAGGCCGAAGCGAGGGTGGCGGCGGTCGTCTCGTCCACGGCGCGGCCGACGAGGCCTGTAGGGCCGAGGCCGATGTTCGACGACTCGCAGCCGATCGCCAGCGCCGCCAGCACCAGTTCGGGCCGGAACCTCAGCGGCGCGTCGGCTGAGGGCGGCCCGGCAGGCGCGGGCCGGGCCGCGGGCAGCACCGCAAGTGCCAGCAGCGCGACCAGCGCGAAGACAAGGCGCGGGGAATTGCCGTAGGCGACCAGCAACAGCGGCGAGGCGATCGCGCCGATCCCGAAGACCGCATTGACGACCCCCACCATCGCCGGGCCACGGGCGCCGAATTCGGTCAGGTAGCGGCGATTGTAGATCGTGGCGCACAGCCCGTAGCCCGCGCCCAGCAGCATGGCGCCCGCCAGCATCACCACCCAGGCCCCCTGCACCGCCAGCAGCGCGGCCCCGGCGGCGAGCAACAACAGCGCGTGGCGCGCCGTGAAGCGGATATTGGCCATCTGCCCGGCGACTGCGGCCAGCGCGCCGACCCAATGCGCCGAGATCAGGAGCCCCGCTGTCGCCGGACTGATGCCGAACGCATGTGCATAGATCGGCAGCGCCGGGCCGTAGAGCGCCTGCCCGGCGCCCATCAGGATGAGACTCATGTGCCCCGCGATCAGCAGGGCGGCATTGGCAGGGCGGCGCAGGATGACCTCCGGGTGGCGGTGACGGCAACGGTTTGGCAGGTTTCATGGCGGCGTCAATCGCCAGTGAGGGCCGCGCGCGTGGGGTTGCAGGGGGCGGCCTTCCCATGCAGTCATGACGCGTGCAACGATCAGCGGAGCGGGCCGGTGCCGGACTTCGACCTTGGCAGCTTTCTGCCCTATCAACTCGCCGTGGCGGCGGCCAAGGTCAGCCGCGGCTTTGCCGAACGCTACCGGGCGGAGTTCGGCATCAGCATCCCGGAATGGCGCGTGCTGGCGCAACTCGCGCAGGCGGGCACGGTCAGCGTGCGTGACGTCGAGGCGCGGGTGGACATGGACAAGTCCAAGGTCAGCCGGGCGGCGGCGCGGCTGGAGGCGGCGGGCTATGTCGAAAAGCGCGGCAATGCGGCCGACAAGCGGCTCTTGGACATGCGGCTGACCGAAGCGGGGCGGGCGTTGTTCGCCCGCATCGTGCCGGTGGCGGAAACCTATCAGGCGGACTTGCTGACGACGCTGGGGCCCGATGGTGACGGGCTGCGGCGGGCGCTGGCGCGGATCGCGGAGGGCGCGGAGTGACGGTGCTGTATGACTACTGGCGGTCTTCGGCCAGTTACCGGGTGCGGATCGGGCTGGGGCTGGCGGGCGTGGCGTTCGAGACGGTCGCGGTGGACCTGCTGACCGGCGCGAACCGGGGCGAGGCGCATCTGAAGCGCAACCCGCAGGGGCTGGTGCCCGCGCTGGAGATCGACGGGCTGATGCTGACGCAGTCGGTGGCGATTCTGGAATACCTTGATGAAACGCGCGGCGCGGCCTTCCTGCCCGCCGATCCGGGCGGCCGCGCGCGGGTCAGGGCGCTGGCCTATGCGGTGGCGATGGAGATTCACCCCGTCTGCAATTCCTCGGTCGCGCGCTTCGCGGTGGAAGGCTCGCATGGGGCGATCACCACCGAGGCGTGGATGGCGAAATTCATCGGGCGCGGCATGGCGGCGCTGGAGCAGATGCTGGACGATCCGGCAACCGGGCGGTTCTGCCACGGCGACGCGGTGAGCCTGGCCGACATCTGCCTGGTGCCGCAGATGTACAACGCGCGGCGCTGGGGGCTGGACGTGACGTCATGGCGGCGGTGCGCGGCGATCGAGGCTAGGCTGCTGAATATTCCGGCGGTGCAGGCCGCCCACCCCGACCATTTCAATCCGGAGACAACATGACCGACATCGTGATCCTGTCCGGCGCGCGCACCGCCATCGGCACCTTTGGCGGCGCGCTCGCCGGGGTGCGGCCGACCGACCTTGGCACCGTGGCAGCCAAAGCCGCGCTGGAACGGGCCGGAGTCGAGGGCGGGCAGATCGGCCATGTGGTCTTCGGCCATGTCATCAACACCGAGCCCAGGGACATGTATCTGAGCCGGGTCGCCGCGATGCAGGCCGGGGTGCCCGATTCGGTGCCCGCGATGAACGTGAACCGGCTGTGCGGGTCCGGCGCGCAGGCGATCGTGTCGGCGGCGCAGGCGCTGATGCTGGGCGACGCCGATTTCGCGCTGGCGGGCGGCGCCGAGTGCATGAGCCGGTCGCCCTACATCGTGCCCGCCGCGCGCTGGGGCCAGAAGATGGGCGACGTGGCTGTGCTGGACATGATGCTGGGCACGCTGAACTGCCCGTTCGGCACCGGGCACATGGGCGTCACGGCCGAGAATGTGGCGCGCGAACATGGCGTCAGCCGCGCGGCGCAGGATGCCTTTGCGCTGGAAAGCCAGGTGCGGGCGGCGCGGGCGATTGCCGAAGGGCGGTTCGTTGGCCAGATCGTGCCGGTGGAGGTGCAGACCCGGAAGGGGCCGGTTGCCTTCACGCAGGACGAGCACCCCAAGGCGACCAGTGCCGAGGCGCTGGCCGGGCTCAAGGCAGTGTTCCAGAAGGGCGGCACGGTGACGGCGGGCAATGCCAGCGGCATCAACGATGGTGCGGCGGCGCTGGTGCTGGCGCGCGCCGATGCGGCCGAGCGCGCTGGGCTGAAGCCGCTGGCGCGCATCGTGGGCTATGCCCATGCGGGAGTGCGCCCAGAGGTGATGGGGATCGGTCCGGTTCCGGCGGTGCGGGCGCTTCTGGCGCGGACCGGGCTGACAGTGGCGGATTTCGACGTGATCGAGTCGAACGAGGCCTTTGCCGCGCAGGCGCTGGCGGTGTCGGCGGAACTGGGCTTCGATCCGGCCAAGGTGAACCCGAACGGCGGCGCCATCGCGCTGGGCCATCCGGTCGGCGCGACCGGGGCGCTGTTGACGGTAAAGGCGCTTTACGAACTGGAACGGACGGGCGGGCGGCGCGCGCTGATCACCATGTGCATCGGCGGCGGGCAGGGCATCGCGCTGGCGATCGAGCGACTCTAGCGCGCGTCGATCGCCGCTTGGAACCCTTGCCGAGAGCACCTAGATGAGACGCAGGCATGGAGGGCGCGATGCATCTGGACCTTTTTCTGATCTTCCTCGCCGCCTCGGCGGCGGCGGCCTCGACCGGGGCGATGTTCCTGCCGGGCCAGTGGTATGAGGGGCTGAAGAAGCCGACATGGGTGCCCAAACGCTGGATGTTCCCGGTGGTCTGGACGTTGCTTTACCTCGCCAGTTCGGTCGCGGCCTCACGGGTGGCGGTGCAACCCGGCAATGCGATGGCGATGGCGTTCTGGGCGATGCAGATCGCCTTCAACGCGATCTGGTCGCCAATGTTCTTCGGCCTGCGGCGGCTCAAGGGCTCGCTGATCGCGATGGCGGGGCTGTGGATCGCGGTGGCGGGGATGCTGGTGACGTTCTGGCCGCTCGATTGGGTCGCCGGGCTGCTGGTGGCGCCCTATCTCGCCTGGGTGACGGTGGCCGGGGCGCTGAACCTCTGGGTCGCGCGCAACAACCCGGAGGTCAAGCCGCTGCGGGCTTAGGCTATTCGAGCCTTGCAGACTCGGCGTCCTTGGCCTATATGGCCTTCAACAGCGGCGCTTTGAGGTCCACACTCGAAGCTCCACCGGCAGGAATGACGGGCCGCGCGCCCGTTTTTTGTTTTTTGGACCCCATGACCGACCTGATTGCCAAATCCGCCATCGACCGGCGCCTTGCCGAAATCGTTTCCCCCGTCATCGAAGGGCTGGGGTTCGAACTGGTGCGCATCCGCCTGATGGGCGGCAAGACCCGCATCCTGCAGATCATGGCCGACCGGCCCGAGGGCGGGATCGAGGTCGCCGACTGCGCGACGATCTCCACCGCCGTTTCGGCCGTGCTGGATGTCGAAGACCCGATCGAGGAAAACTACGTCCTTGAAGTGTCGTCGCCCGGCATCGACCGGCCGCTGACGCGGCTGAAGGATTTCGCGATGTGGGACGGCTACGAGGCCCGCATCGAGACCACCGAACTGATCGACGGCCGCCGCCGCTTCAAGGGCGCGCTGGCCGGCACCGAGGATGACGAGGTGCTGATCGAGATCGAGGAGGGCGGCGAGGCCGTCACCATCGGGCTGAAGTTCGACTGGCTGAGCGATGCCAAGCTGATCCTGACGGATGAGCTGATTTCCGAGATGCTGCGGCAGCGCAAGGCGGCGGGCGTGATCGACGAAAGCCAGTTCGACGAGATTGAAGAAACCGAGGCGGGCGAGGACGACGACACGTCGGACGACGCCCCCGAGACAAAACACTGACCCCGGGAGAGAACGATGGCGATTACCTCTGCCAACCAGCTTGAACTGTTGCAGACCGCCGAAGCGGTCGCGCGCGAAAAGATGATCGACCCGGATCTGGTGATCCAGGCGATGGAAGACAGCCTCTCGCGGGCCGCCAAGTCGCGTTACGGCGCCGAGCTGGACATCCGCGTCCACATTGACCGCAAGACGGGGCGCGCGACCTTCACCCGTGTGCGCACGGTGATGGCGGACGAGGCGATCGAGAACCATCAGTCGCAGTTGACGGTGGCCGAGGCGAAGAAATTCCTTGCCGAGCCGAAGGTCGGCGACGAGGTCATCGACGAGGTGCCGCCGGTCGAGATGGGCCGGATCGCGGCGCAGTCAGCCAAGCAGGTGATCCTCCAGAAGGTCCGCGAAGCCGAGCGTGACCGCCAGTACGAGGAATTCAAGGACCGCAAGGGCACCATCATCAACGGTCAGGTCAAGCGCGAGGAATACGGCAACATCATCGTCGACATCGGCCGTGGCGAGGCGATCCTGCGCCGCAACGAGAAGATCGGCCGCGAAAGCTACCGCCCGAACGACCGCATCCGCGCCTACATCAAGGATGTGCGCCGCGAGGCCCGCGGCCCGCAGGTGTTCCTCAGCCGGACCGACCCGCAGTTCATGGCCGAACTGTTCAAGATGGAAGTGCCGGAGATTTACGACAACATCATCGAGATCAAGGCCGTGGCGCGCGATCCGGGCAGCCGGGCCAAGATCGCCGTGATCAGCTACGACAACTCGATCGACCCGGTCGGCGCTTGCGTGGGGATGCGCGGCAGCCGTGTGCAGGCCGTGGTGAACGAGTTGCAGGGCGAGAAGATCGACATCATTCCGTGGAACCAGGATCAGGCGACCTTCCTTGTCAACGCGCTGCAGCCCGCCGAGGTGTCCAAGGTCGTGATCGACGAAGAGGCCGGCAAGATCGAGGTGGTGGTGCCGGATGAACAGCTCTCGCTCGCCATTGGCCGCCGCGGCCAGAACGTTCGGCTGGCCAGCCAGTTGACCGGGCTCGACATCGACATCCTGACCGAAACCGAGGAAAGCGCGCGCCGTCAGGCCGAGTTTGCCGAGCGCACGCAGTTGTTCATCGACACGCTCGACATCGACGAGATGATGGCGCAGTTGCTGGTGTCGGAAGGCTTCACCAACCTCGAGGAAGTGGCCTACGTCGACATGGACGAACTGCTGTCGATCGACGGCTTCGACGAGGGCACGGCCGAGGAATTGCAGGCCCGCGCCCGCGATCACCTCGAAGCACAGACCCGCAAGGCGCTGGAACACGCCCGCGAACTGGGCGCCGAGGACAGCCTGATCAACTTCGAGGGCCTGACCCCGCAGATGGTCGAGGCGCTGACGCTGGATGGCGTGAAGACGCTGGAAGATTTCGCCACCTGCGCCGACTGGGAACTGGCCGGCGGCTGGACCACGGTGCACGGCGAGCGCAAGAAGGACGAAGGCGTCCTTGAGAAGTTCGAGATGAGCCTGGAGGAAGCGCAGCACCTGATCATGACGGCGCGCGTGATGCTGGGCTGGGTCGACCCCTCGGAACTGGCGGCGCTGACTGCCGACGGCGACGAGGAAGAGACCGAGGACGACGAAGCCTGAGCCGGAGGACCGGACCATGACGCGCGGCGGCGCCGAGATCGAGACCGACGGACCCGAGCGGCGCTGCATCGTCACCGGCGAGGTTCAGCCCAAGGCGGGGCTGATCCGTTTCGTCGTGGGCCCCGAGGGGCAGGTGGTGGCCGATGTGCTGGGCCGCCTGCCGGGCCGGGGCCTCTGGGTCACGGCCAACCGCGCGGCGATCACGAAGGCGGCGAAGAAGGGGCTTTTCGCCCGCGCCGCCAAGCAACCGGTGAAGGTGTCCGAGACGCTGGCCGACGAGGTCGAGGCGGCACAGGCGCGGCGCGTGGTGGACCTTCTCTCGCTGGCCCGCAAGGCGGGCGACGCGGTGACAGGCTACGAGAAAGTGAAGGACTGGCTGACGAAGGGCCGCTGTGTGGTCCTGATCCAGGCATCGGACGGGTCGGAGCGGGGCAAGTCGAAGTTGCACCCACCTGAGCGAAAGAACGGCTTTATCGGCTGTTTGACCGCGCAGGAAATGGGTTTGGCTTTCGCCCGCGAACATGCGATACACGGCGCGCTTGCCGCTGGTGGACTCGCAACCCGTGTTGTAGAGGAAGCGGCAAAGCTCGCCGGATTGCGCGAGCGGATCGGTGGCACGGCCACCGCAGAGGATACGAAAGACGCATGAGCGATACAGACGGCAAGAAACCCCTCGGGCTTGGCGGGGCGCGATCCGGGCAAGTGAAGCAAAGCTTCAGCCACGGGCGCACCAAGAGCGTCGTCGTCGAGACGAAGCGCAAGCGCGTGGTGGTGCCGAAACCCGGCGCACCGGCGGGCCAGCCCACGCCGGGCACCGCGACGCATCTGGGCGATCCGTCCAAGCGGCCGGCCGGGATCAGCGACGCCGAGATGGAGCGCCGCCTGAAGGCGGTGCAGGCCGCCCGTGCCCGCGAGGCCGATGACGCCATCGCGCGCGCCGCAGACGAGAAAGCCCGTGACGAGGAACGTCAGCGCAAGCGCGACGAGATCGACGCGAGGGAGCGCGAAGAACGCGCCCAGGTCGAGGCGCAACGCCTGAAGGTCGAGGAAGAGGCCCGCCTGAAGGCGGTCGAAGCCGAAGCCGACGCGCGCGCCAAGCGCCGCACCGAAGAGGCTTCGGCCCCGGCGGCGCGCAAGCCCGCCCCGGCCGCTCCGGCAGTGTCGGGCGAGCCGACCGATGCCCGCACCGCGCCCAAACCGACGTCGAACCCGCGCAAGACCGACCGTGAACGCGATGACCGCGGCGCGGATGGCGCGGGCCGCGGCAAGGCCAAGACGGAAGACGTCCGTCGTGTCGGCAAGCTGACGCTGACCGAGGCGCTGGCAGGTGAGGGCGGGCGGCAACGCAGCCTTGCCGCGATGAAGCGCAAGCAGGAACGGGCCCGCCAGAAGGCGATGGGCATGAACCTGAAGCCCGAAAAGCAGGTGCGCGACGTGCAACTGCCGGAAACCATCGTGGTGCAGGAACTTGCCAACCGGATGGCCGAACGGGTCGGTGACGTGGTCAAATCGCTCATGAAGATGGGCCTGATGGTCACGATGAACGAGACCATCGACGCCGATACCGCCGAACTGGTGATCGAGGAATTCGGCCACCGCGCCGTGCGCGTGTCGGATTCCGACGTCGAGCAGGTGATCGAGCAGGCCAAGGACATCGACGCCGACCGGACCCCGCGTCCGCCGATCGTCACGATCATGGGCCACGTCGATCACGGCAAGACCTCGCTCCTGGACGCGATCCGTCACGCCAGCGTGGTGTCGGGCGAAGCGGGCGGGATCACCCAGCACATCGGTGCCTATCAGGTGACGACCGACAACGGGGCCGTGCTGACCTTCCTCGACACGCCGGGCCACGCCGCCTTCACCTCGATGCGCTCGCGTGGCGCGCAGGTGACGGATATCGTGGTGCTGGTGGTTGCGGCCGACGACGCCGTGATGCCGCAGACGATCGAAGCGATTGCCCATGCGAAGGCAGCCAAGGTGCCGATGATCGTGGCGATCAACAAGATCGACAAGTACGAGGCGAACCCGCAGAAGGTGCGCACCGACCTGTTGCAGCATGAGGTCGTGGTGGAAGCGATGTCGGGCGATGTGCTTGACGTCGAAGTGTCGGCGAAGACCGGACAGGGCCTCGACAAGCTGCTGGAAGCGATCGCGTTGCAGGCCGAACTGCTCGACCTGCGGGCCAACCCGAATCGCGCCGCACTTGGCGCGGTGATCGAGGCCAAGCTTGACGTGGGCCGTGGTCCGGTGGCGACCGTTCTGGTGCGGAACGGCACCCTGCGCAAAGGCGACATCTTCGTTGTCGGCGAGCAGTGGGGCAAGGTGCGCGCCCTGATCAACGACAAGGGCGAGCGCATCGACGAGGCCGGCCCTTCGGTTCCGGTCGAGGTGCTGGGCCTGAACGGCACGCCGGCCGCCGGTGATGTGCTGAACGTGGTCGAGACCGAGGCGCAAGCGCGCGAGATCGCCGACTACCGCGAGAAGGCGACCCGCGACAAGCGCGCCGCCGCCGGCGCCGCCACGACGATGGAACAGTTGATGGCGAAGGCCAAGGCCGACAAGAACGTCGCCGAACTGGCGATCATCGTGAAGGCCGACGTGCAGGGCTCTGCCGAGGCGATCGTTCAGGCGATGGAGAAGATCGGCAATGACGAGGTTCGGGTGCGTGTGCTGCATTCGGGCGTCGGCGCGATCACCGACACCGACATCGGCCTGGCGGAAGCCAGCCATGCCCCGGTGATCGGCTTCAACGTGCGGGCCAACGCCAGTGCACGGGCCAGCGCGAACCAGAAGGGCGTGGAAATCCGCTACTACTCGGTGATCTACGATCTGGTGGATGACGTGAAGGCGGCGGCCTCCGGCCTGCTGTCGAACGAGATCCGCGAGACCTTCATCGGCTACGCCGCGATCAAGGAGGTCTTCAAGGTCTCCGGCATCGGCAAGGTGGCGGGTTGCCTTGTCACCGAAGGCGTGGCGCGCCGGTCGGCGGGTGTGCGTCTGCTGCGCGACAACGTGGTGATCCATGAAGGCACGCTGAAGACGCTGAAACGCTTCAAGGACGAGGTGAAGGAAGTCATCTCGGGTCAGGAATGCGGCATGGCCTTCGAGAACTACGAAGACATTCGCCCCGGCGATGTCATCGAAATCTTCGAGCGCGAAGAGATCGAGCGCAAGCTCGCTTGATACGGCCCGAGGGCACAGACAGAAGGCCGGAGGGCGCGAGCCCCCCGGCCTTTCTCATGCGCGATTCGCGTGACCGGATGCCGATCGCGCAGGCTCAGGCGGCGCGGCGACCGACCGGATAGCCGACGTAGGTCTTTTCGCCCACGCAAACAGCGATTTTCCCGTCATCCATCTGGCGGATGAACATCCCTTGCACAGAAACGCAGCTTCCGATCGTGATGGTGCGCAGCATTTGATCTTCCCTGTTCGAGTCCTCAACAAATGTGACGCTACCGTGAAGTGATTTCCAAATCACCACTTTTTTGCCCTGATTTTGACATTTTGTTTCCAAGACACGCCCAGCCTCATGGCAAAGCGCAAAATCGCGCTACAGCCAGTCGCGCAGGATCGGGATCAGCGGCAGATCGGCGGGCGGCATCGGGTAGTCGCGCAGGTCGGCGGCGCGCACCCATTTCAGCACCTGCCCCTCTTGCGGGTGGGGCGTGCCCTCCCACTTGCGGCAGGCGAAAAGGGGCATCAGCAGGTGGAAATCGTCATAGGCGTGGCTGGCGAAGGTCAGCGGCGCGAGGCAACTTTTCCAGGTCTCGATGCCCAGTTCCTCGCGCAGTTCGCGGATCAGCGCGGCCTCGGGGCTTTCGCCCGGTTCGACCTTGCCGCCGGGAAACTCCCACAGCCCGGCGAGCGATTTGCCGGGCGGGCGCTGGGCCAGCAGCACACGCCCATCCACGTCGATCAGTGCGACGGCCGAAACCAGAACGATCTTCATTTGCGCAATCCCGGACGGAAAACCGGTTCCCACTTTTCCTGCGATTGCTTAGGCATTACGACCGATAGTCGGCGTTGATGTCGATGTAGCGATGCGTCAGGTCGCAGGTCCACACGGTCCTGGCGCCGCTGCCAAGGCCGAGGTCGACCTGGATCAGCAACTCCTGCCCCTTCATGTGGGCAGCGCCTTCTTCCTCATGGTAGTCGGGCGCGCGCCAGCCGTTTTCGGCCACCAGGATGTCGCCGAAGCGGATCGTCAGACGGTCACGGTCGGCCGCCGCGCCGGACTTGCCGACAGCGGCGACAATGCGGCCCCAGTTCGGGTCTTCGCCCGCGATCGCCGTCTTGACCAGTGGCGAGTTGGCGATCGCCATTGCGACCTTGTGGGCATCGGCGGCGTCGACGGCGCCGGTGACGCGAATCTCCACGAACTTGGTGGCGCCTTCGCCGTCACGGATGACCTGGTGCGCCAGGTTCATCATCACGCCGCGCAACGCGGCCTCGAAGCTTCGGGCGACCTTGCTGCGCAGGGTGGTGATCGGGGCGGCCGGGCTTTTGCCGGTGGCGGCCAGGATCAGCGCGTCGGAGGTGGAGGTGTCGCTGTCCACGGTGATCGCGTTGAACGTGTCATCGACGTTGCGCGACAGCATCTTTTGCAGGTTCACGGGCGAAATGGTGGCGTCGGTGAAGATGTAGACCAGCATCGTCGCCATGTCGGGCGCGATCATGCCCGAGCCCTTGGCGATGCCCGCGATGCGGATCGGCCCGCCCTCGCCCGCGATTTCGGCGCTGGCGCCTTTCGGGAAAGTGTCGGTGGTCATGATCGCGCGGGCGGCCATCTCGATGGCGTCTTCGCTCAGGGCTTCCGTCAGCGCGCCGATTTTCACGGTGATGCGGTCATCCGGCAGCGGCTCGCCGATCACGCCGGTGGAGGAGGAGAACACGCGGGCAGCCGGAATCCCCAGCGCCGCGGCGACGGCGCCGGTGACGCGGTCCACTGCCGCTTGTCCGCCCGCGCCGGTAAAGGCGTTGGCGTTGCCGGAGTTCACCACGATGGCCGCGCCCTGATCGGTGGCGGGCGTCCTGGTGGCCAGTTTCACCTGGCAATCGAGCACACAGGCCGCGCGGGTGGACGAGCGGGTGAAGACCCCGGCGATGGCGGTGCCGGGGGCCAGACGGACGAGCGTCACGTCCTTGCGGTTCTTGTAACGCACCCCGGCCTCAACCGCGGCGAACGACACGCCGCCGATGATCGGAAGCGCCGGGAAGCCGCCCGCCGGGGCGAGCGGCGACACGGGGTTGGCCGCCTTGACCGGGGCGGCGGCAGTGGCCGGAACGGGGGCGGGTTCTTCCTTCAGACGCTTGCGCAGCTTGCCAAGCTTCGCACGAAGCTCCTTGGCTTCCGCCTTCCAGTCCGCCGACTTTTCCTTGGCCATCTCCGCCCCCCGGTCCTGCGTTTACTTGTCGAGCAACGCCGCGTTCTGCAACACCGACGGGTCGATCCCGGTATCGGGACGGTCGATCTTGGCGGCGTCGGTCAGTTCCTTGATCTTCGCCGTCACGGCGTCCTGCTCGATCTGCTTGGACAGGTCATCCTTGACGTCGGCCAGCGCCGGTTTCTTGGCCGGGCGGGTTTCCTCCAGCTTGATGATGTGCCAGCCGAACTGGGTCTGCACCGGGTCGGAAACCTGGCCGGGCTTCATCGCCACCACGGCATCCTCGAACGGCTTCACCATCATGCCGACCCCGAACCAGCCCAGATCGCCACCATCCTGCGCCGAGCCGTCCTTGGAATTGTCCTTGGCCAGTTGGGCAAAGTCGCCGCCCGCGTCGAGCTTGGCCTTGATGTCCTTGGCTTCCTGTTCGGACGGCACGAGGATATGCGCGGCGTGGTATTCGACGCCGGGATCCACGTTGGCATATTTCGCGTCATAGGCGGCCTGCAGGGCGGCATCCGTCACGGCCGCGTCGGTGACTGCGGTCAGCGCGACATTGGCAAGGAAGGCCCGCTTGGTGTTCGCCAGCCCCAGCGCGTCTTTCTTCGACACTGTCTTTTCGACCGACTGTTCCAGCGTCGTCTGCTGGATCAACTGGTCGAGGATGCCCTTGAACAGCACGTCGTTCGGCAGCTGCTGGTATTGCGCGGGCAGTTGGCTGCGCATCGCGATCATCTCGCCCAGGGTGATCTTGGTGCCGTTCACGGTGGCAACCACGGTATCGGCGGTCACTGGCTTGCCGTTCGCATCCACCGCCGGGGCAGCCGGGGCCGCGGTGGTGTCCGTCACGGTGGCGGTGGTGCCACCGGCCAGCGCCGGGGATGCAAGGCCCAGCGCGAGGACCGCGCCAAGGCACAATTGCGTCAGTTTCGACATCTAGGCTAACTCCTGCTGCGGTCGCGCGGCCTGGCGACGTTGACACTCTTCCGGCAGCCGCTTACATCGCTCACGTCGTGTGAGCAACGGCGCCGGTTCTGCCAAGCCCTTCTAGGCAAGGCGGCGCGGGCGGGCAAGGCAAAGCCTCACACGATGCTGTCAGGAACGACCTTTCGGAGATAACATGCTCGGGCTCGGAACTCTCGCCAAGAAGGCCTTCGGCACGCCAAACGACCGCAAGGTAAAGGCGACCCGGCCGGTGGTGGAGCAGATCAACGCGCTGGAGCCGGAGTTCCAGAAGCTTTCGGACGACGGCATCAAGCAGAAGACGGCCGAGTTCAGGGAACGTGTCGCCAAGGGCGAGAGCCTGGACGACCTGCTGCCGGAAGCCTTCGCCAACTGCCGCGAGGCGGCGCGGCGGGCGCTGGGTCTGCGCGCCTTCGACGTGCAGCTGATGGGCGGCATCTTCCTGCATCAGGGCAACATCGCCGAAATGAAGACCGGCGAGGGCAAGACCCTGGTCGCAACCTTCCCGGCCTATCTGAACGCGCTGGCGGGCAAGGGCGTGCATATCGTCACGGTGAACGACTATCTGGCCAAACGCGACGCCGACTGGATGAGCAAGGTCTACAGCCATCTTGGCCTGACAACCGGCGTGGTCTACCCGTTCCAGCCCGATGACGAAAAGCGCGCGGCCTACCGCGCCGACATCACCTATGCGACCAACAACGAACTGGGCTTCGACTATCTGCGCGACAACATGAAGGCCGAACTGGCCGAGATGAGCCAGCGCGAACATTTCTACGCCATTGTCGACGAGGTCGACTCGATCCTGATCGACGAGGCGCGCACCCCCCTGATCATCTCTGGCCCGAGCCAGGACCGGTCGGAGCTTTACGTCACGATCGACAAGCTGATCCCCGAGATCCTGCCGGAACACTTCAAGCTGGATGAAAAGCAGCGCAGCGTGACCTTCACCGAAGAGGGCAACGAGTTCATGGAGGTTCGCCTGCACGAGGCGGGCATCCTGCCCGAGGACCAGTCGCTTTACGACCCGGAATCCACCACCATCGTGCACCACGTCACGCAGGCGCTGCGGGCGCACAAGCTCTATTCGCGCGACAAGGATTATATCGTCCGCGAGGGCGAGGTGATGCTGATCGACGAATTCACCGGCCGCATGATGAAGGGCCGCCGCCTGTCGGAAGGCCTGCATCAGGCGATCGAGGCCAAGGAACATGTCGCGATCCAGCCCGAGAACGTCACGCTGGCAAGCGTGACCTTCCAGAACTATTTCCGCCTTTACAAAAAGCTGGCCGGGATGACCGGCACCGCGCTGACCGAGGCCGAGGAATTCGCCGAGATATACAAGCTTGGCGTGGTCGAGATTCCGACCAACCGGCCAGTGGACCGGAAAGACGAACACGATCAGGTCTACCGCACCGCGCGCGAGAAATACGATGGCATCGTCAAGGCGATCAAGGCCGCGCACGAGAAGGGTCAGCCGCTGCTGGTCGGCACCACCTCGATCGAGAAATCGGAATTCCTGTCGGAACTGCTGAAGCAGGCGGGTATCACGCATAACGTGCTGAACGCGCGCCAGCATGAACAGGAAGCCAAGATCGTCGCCGACGCGGGCAAGTTCGGTGCGGTGACCATCGCCACCAACATGGCCGGTCGCGGCACCGACATCCAGCTTGGCGGCAACGTCGAGATGCAGGTGATGGAGGCGCTCGACGCCGACCCCACGGCCAATCCTGCGGCGCTGCGCGAACGCATCGAGGCCGAACACGGGGTGGACAAGGCCAAGGTTCTGGCGTCTGGCGGGCTTTACGTCCTTGCCACCGAGCGGCACGAAAGCCGCCGGATCGACAACCAGTTGCGCGGCCGCTCGGGCCGTCAGGGCGACCCGGGAAGGTCATCGTTCTTCCTGTCGCTGGAAGACGACCTGATGCGCATCTTCGGCTCGGAACGGCTGGATGCGGTGCTGTCGAAGCTGGGCATGAAGGAAGGCGAGGCGATCGTGCACCCCTGGGTGAACAAGTCTCTGGAAAAGGCGCAGGCCAAGGTTGAAGGCCGCAACTTCGACATCCGCAAGCAGCTGCTGAAGTTCGACGACGTGATGAACGACCAGCGCAAGGTCATTTTCGGCCAGCGCCGCGAGATCATGGAGGCCGAGGATCTGTCGGACGTGGTGCAGGACATGCGCCATCAGGTGGTCGACGATCAGCTTGAGGATTTCATGCCGCCCAAGACCTACGCCGACCAGTGGGATACCGAGGGGCTGCACGCGGCGCTGGTCACCCGGCTCGCGCTCGACCTGCCGATCGCCGATTGGGCGGCCGAAGAGGGCGTGGACCGCGACACCATCCGCGACCGCATCTGCGCGGCCTCGGACAAATTCGCCGACGAGAAGGCTGCGGCCTTCGGGTCCGAGACGATGCGCTCGATCGAAAAGCAGGTGCTGCTGCAAACCATCGACGCCAAATGGCGCGACCACCTGCTGACGCTGGAACACCTGCGATCGGTGGTGGGCTTCCGCGGCTACGCCCAGCGCGACCCGCTGAACGAATACAAGACCGAGGCGTTCCAGTTGTTCGAATCGATGCTGAACGCGCTGCGCGTCGATGTCACGCAGCGGCTGGCCCAGGTGCGCCCGCTGACCGCTGAAGAGCAGGAAGCGATGATGCGCCAGTACATCGCCCAACAGCAGGCCACCGCGGCCCCGATCCCCACCCCGGCCCCTGCGCCGGTGCTGGAAGCCGTTGGCGCCGGTGCGGCCCTCGTGCCCCTGGTCGCGGGCTTCGACGAGAACGACCCGGCAACCTGGGGCACCCCCGCCCGCAACGACCCCTGCCCCTGCGGTTCCGGCAACAAGTTCAAGCACTGCCACGGCAAGCTGGCTTGACATGTGATCTCAATGGCTTGGGAATAGGCCATTGAGATGCTTACCATTGCAAGACGCTACGTTGCCCGGCCGGAACACCCGCTGATGCGACCGCACAGGGGGTCGGCGTGGGCATGATCGGCTTTCCTGCGGCCGACTCCCGATGCGATGGTGTGCGATGGTTGAGCCGTTTTGCCAGTGTTGGCGTCAGGCCGTGCCGCATGCGGCTGACAAGGACGCGGGCGGGTGCGATCACCCGGCCCGCTGATCATCGCGCGTCTGACCGTCGGCAAACCCGGCGGCGGTGTGGGTTGGAATCCGTCGACCTCCTGCGGCCGCCCAACCGTCACCGCCTCCTGGCGCTCTTCAAGACGTCAAGCATTTTATCTGCAAGGGTTTTCCGGTCGTATTCGCGGGCGGCAAGCGGCCCCGCCGCGCGCATTGCTGCCATCCCCTGCGGATCGTGCAGCAGCCTGCCCAGCGCGTCCGCCATCGCCTGGGCATTGCCGGGTTCAACCAGAACGCCGACACCAGTGCGGGTGACGATCTCGGCCGACTCGCCTTCGACACCGTGCAGCACCGGGATTCCCATCGCCATGCACTCGAACAGCTTCGAGGGGATCACCGTCTTGAACAGCTCGGATTTCCGCAGGTGAATGATCGCGACGTCGAGAATCGACCAGTAGCGCGCCACCTGATCGCGTGGGACACGGTCCAGCAGCAGCACGTTGTGCAGGCCCTCGCTTTCGATCCGCGCCTTGATCGCGGCCCGTTCGGCGCCATCGCCGAGGATGAACAGGCGAACCGCCTCGCCGTCCGGTCGGGCAGCCAGCAGCCTTGCGGCATCCAGCAGCGTGTCGAGCCCATGCGCGAGGCCGAGCGTGCCGATATAGCCCGCGACGAACCGGCCCCGAAGGCCGAGCTGGTCCAGCAGGGCCTCGTCCTTGGGGCGCGGGTCGAAATGGGCGATATCGGCGCCGTTGGTGACCACCCGCAGCTTGTCGCGGGGAATGCCGCGCGAGACAAGGTTCTCGACGAAGGCATGGGTGACGCAGACCACGACGGCGGCGCGGCGGTAGAGAAACAGCTCGACCTTTTCCAGCCCGTCCAGCAGCCGCGACGACCCCATGCCGCTGACGGCCCGGATCGATTCGGGCCAGATGTCGCGCAGCTCGAACACGAACGGGCGGCGTTTGACGGCGGCTGTCGCCCAGGCCGCGCAAGCGGTGAAGAACTGCGGCGAGGTGCCGACCACGACATCGACCTTGCGCACCCCGAAGGCCGCAAGGAACGCCATGCCCATGTAGCTGAGATAGTCGAGGATGCGCCGGGCAAAACCCTCGTTGCGCGTCATGTAGGTCCAGACCCGGATCACCCGGATGCCCGCCATCACTTCGCTTTGCCAGAGCCGGTTGCGGTAGCCGGGAAAGACCTTGCCGTCGGGGAAGTTCGGCGCGCAAGTGATCACCGTCACGGCGTGACCGGCGGCGACCCATTCGCGGGCATGTTCAAACGTGCGATTGGCCGGAGCGTTCGATTCCGGCGGGAAATTGTCGGTCAGGAAAAGGATGTGCACGCGGTCGGGTCCAGTTCGGTCAGGTCCAGGTCAGGGTTAGCCGGGCACGGCCACCGGCCAGCGGGACGACAAGGCATGTGGTCGGAATACTCTGCCCGAATTCCGGGTGCCAGGTTGACTGGTCCAGCCGAACGGCCCCGCCTTCGGAGGCCCAGCGGATCACCGCGCCAGTCGGAAGCACGATGGTGCCTTCCCGCTCGCTGGCAAGGGTGGCGATCACACCGGCGGCCAGGTGATACCGCGCCTCGGCCGCAGCGGGCGATGTCACCTCGTCCTCCACCGCCAGCGCGCCGGGCGAGAGCGTCCAGCGTCGACGATGCAGCGGTGCGCCGGGAAGGCGCCGGTAGCCGTCGTGCGCGGCTTCGGCGACCAGCGCCCCATCGGACGCGACGACGACGCGTTGACCGGAAGGCCGCGCCCGGCGGGCGACGCGAAAGCCGCCCCAGACCTCGGACGAGTCGGCACCGCCCAGGGTGACCGTGCTGTGGGCCGCCGTGCCGCGTTGGCGCAACCGCTCGGCGCTGCTGCCGTAAAGCGAGGTGCCGGAGTTGACGATGACCCGCTGGCTGAACAGCGACAGTTCGAACGACAGAGTATCGGCATGGGCATGGCCGGGCAGATAGTCCGGCCCGATCCGCGCAAGGTCCGCCAGCAGCACGGCCGGGCCTGCGGACAGCCGGGCATAGCCGCTGTCGGCCAGCCAGGCGAGGGCGCCGGGGTCAACCGCCGCGCCGAAGCCCAGCCGCGCCGCGTAGGCCGCGATCTCGGCCACGTCGGGGGCGATGCCGAAGGCCGCGTCGTTGAAGAACGCGATGCGCCCGTCAGGATGCGTCATGGTGCGAAGCCAGCGCAGCATCCCCGGCACCACCGCGCGGCACTGGCGCAGCATGTCGCCCGCCACCGGGCCGGTGGCAATGCCGCCGGCCGTCAGCACGTTCACCAGGTCGAGCACATCCTCGACCGCGAGCGCGTGGTACATCGTGGCCAGTTCGAAGTGGCCGCCGTCCGGCAGGATCTGCTCGGGGATCTGGCGGCGCAGGATGCCAAGGCCGGTTTGCAGCCAGCGCGCCGCCTCGGGGCCCTCAAAAAAGGCCCCCGCGAACACCAGCGCCTTGGCATTGGCGAAAAGGTGGTTGCCTTGCAGGTGCCGCTCCAGCCGCCGCATCAGCCAGCGCGCCTGAACGGCGAGGCTCTGGCGGCAGGGCTCGGGCAGGGGCTGCCCGCCAAGCGCCCGTTTCACCCAGTTCACGAGGCGAAGCGAGGTGGGGTATGGCTCCCATCCGGTGCCGGTGCCGGGCGGGTTCGACGCCACCCAATCCGCCAGCAATCCGGTATGCCATGCCACGCGGTCGGCCGAGCCGAGCGCGGTCAGGTCGTCGAAGTAATGCTGGTTGTAGCGCCAGAGCTTTTCGCGCGCGGGGCCATCCCAGCCGATCTCGTCAAGCGATCCGGTCTGGCCGAGGAACAAGAAGCTGTGCGGCCCGCTCAGCGACGGGCGCCGCGCGGCGGGGTGCTGCCACGGTCCTGGTATCGCGCGCAGGCCCGGCGCGGGCGACAGGTCGGGGCGCGGCACATGCAGACGAAACCAGAGACGGCCGTAGACCTGCACCGGCTTCAGATGGCGGGCGGTGTGCCACAGCCGCAGGGCGCGCGAGCCGGTCATGCGACGGGCGGCGCGGTCAGCGCGACTGCGGCGCCAAGACCGGCCCGGCCTTGCGCAATTCGGCCACCAGCAGCACGCGGAACCGCGCCAGAATCGGGATTCGGTTCACCATGCGTTCATAGGCGGCGCCCGCCAGATAGGTCAGCGCATTCATCCGCAGGTATTCCGGCCGCCCCTCGATTCGCTCGATCCTTGTCACCTGGAACCCGGTCTGGGCGGCAAGCGCGCGCACCTGGGCCGCGCTGTTGGCCAGGTAACACGTCGGAAACGTGTCCTCGTCGGCGCGTCCGCGCAGCCGGTTGATGAACTGATGGAACGAGTGTGGGGTGCAGCGCGCGATCAGCGGCACATAGTGGGTGCGGTTGGGCGTCTTGAACAGAAGGGTGCCGCCGGGCTTCAGCACGCGCGCGATCTCGCGGAACACCGCCTCCGGCTGCGCGAGATGCTCCATCACGTTGTCGGCGAAGACCAGATCGAACAACCCGTCGCCGTAGGGGATGCCGTTCGCGTCGGCCACGCGGGCCTCGTCGAGGTAGGGGTTGTCGATCACGCGCGGATCGAGATCAACGCCGCAGACCTTCGCCGCGCGGCCCTTGAAATTCATCCGCTCGACGATGCCTGCCCCGGCACCGAGGTCGAGAACCACCGCATCAGGCCGCAGTTTCGCGAGGATGCGGTCGCGGAACAGAAGATCATCCCAATTGCTCTGGAACGCAGGGTAGAGCGTCCGGTCGAGGTAGCGAACGATCCCGGTCATGCGGCGCCCTCCGCGGCGATGATGGAAGCCCGGCTGGTTTCGATGGTTTCTTCCAGCGGGACCGGGTTTGCCTTGCCCTCGCGGATTGCGGTCAGGAAGGCCGCGGTCGCTTCGACGACGCCCTTGTTCTGGCGCCAGAGCGACATCTTGGCGAAACCCGGCCAGCCCCAGCCGGTCAGGCGGCGGAAGTTGTCGAGCTGCAGCACCCGCCCCGCCACGAAGACCTCGACCCGCTCTTTCGGGAACCCTTTGTGGCCATTGGCGAAGTAGTTGACGGTACCGACCGAGCCGTCGGCAAAGCCGAGCGTGATGGTCGCGGTGTCAGACGGGGCCGACCCGCCCTGGGGCTGGCCCAGAGCCAGCGTCGTTTGCGTCACGATCGGCGCGCCCGCAAGATGGCGCAGCAGGTCGATGAAGTGGCAGGCCTCGCCGATGATCCGGCCACCGCCGACGGCGCGGTCCTGGGTCCAGTGGTCGGCCGGGATCGCCCCGGCGTTCACGGTGACGATGAAGCTTTTCGGTTCGGGCGTGGTGGCCAGCAGCGCTTTCATCCGCACGATGTGGGGGGCGAAGCGGCGGTTGAAGCCGACCATCAGAAGCTGGCCGGGCCGGGCGCGCGCTTCGGCCTCGATCTCGTCGAGGTCATTCAGCGTCAGGCAAAGCGGCTTTTCGCAGAACACGTGCTTTCCTGCGCGCAACGCGGCAAGAACCTGGCGGGCATGGGCATCGTGGCGGGTCGCGATGACCACGGTGTCGATGTCGGGCGCATCAAGACAGGCGTGCTCGTCGGTCGCGGCCTCGGCCGCCGCGTTCTTGCGCCCGGCATGCACGGCGCTGACGCCGCCTGCGCTGACCACCATCGCGATCGACCCGCCCGCCGCCTTGAACGCCGGAATCAGCATCCGGCTGGCATAGTTGCCGGCACCGAGAAAGCCGATCCGGCCCTGTGCAGGCACCGCCGCGTTGGCCACGGTCGGCAGCGCCACCCGTTGGCGTGCGAGATCGGCGCCACGGAGATCGGGGCTGTATTCCAGCACGATCCCCATCGCCGCGCGGTCGGACGTCAGCAGGGCCAGCGCCTCGGCGGCTTCGGTGATGGGAAAGCGGTGGGTGATGAGCGGGCCGACATCCAGCGCGCCCGAGGCCATCAGATCAAGCACGGCCTCGAAATTGCGCTGTTCGGTCCAGCGCACGAAGCCGATCGGGTAGTCGTGGCCGCCCTGTTCATAGGCCGGATCGTAGCGGCCCGGACCGTAGGCGCACGAAACCTGGAAGCTGAGTTCCTTTTCGTAGAAGTCGGCCCGGCTCAACTCCAGCCCGGTGACGCCGACTAGGATGATGCGGCCACGCTTGCGGCTCATCTTCGCCGCCTGCGAGACCGGCTCGTTGCTGCTGGTGGAGGCGGTGATCAGCACGGCATCGACGCCCGCCCCGCGCGAGAAGGCCTGCGCGGCGGCGATCGGGTCTTCGCCCTGGCCGATGTTCACGGTCTCCGCGCCGAAGCGGCGTGCCAGTTCCAACCGGGCGGGGTCGAGGTCGATGCCCAGCACGCGGCAGCCCTGGGCACGCAGCATCTGCACGGCCAAGAGCCCGATCAGGCCGAGGCCGGTCACCACGACGCATTCGCCCAGCGTGACCTGCGCCAGCCGGATGCCCTGAAGCCCGATCGCCGCCAGCACGGTGAAGCTTGCCGCCTCGTCGCCGACGCCGTCGGGAATCCGCGCGCAGAGGTTGCGGGGCACTGCCACCACTTCGGCGTGGTTGCCGTTCGACACGACCCGGTCGCCCACCGCGAAGCCTGTCACACCGGCACCGACCGTCGCCACGCGGCCCACGTTGCAATAGCCCAGTGGGATCGGCTGATCGAGTTTGCTGCGCACGGCGTCGAGCGTCGCCCCGATGCCGTCGGTCCGCGCCTTGGCCAGCACCTCGCGCACCTTGTCGGGCTGCTGGCGCGCCTTGGCAAGCAGGCTGCCCTTGCCGAACGCGATCAGCATCCGCTCGGTCCCGGCGGAAACGAGGCTGCGCGTCGTGTGGATGACAAGCTGCCCCGCGCGCGCGCCCGGCGCGGGGATATCGGCGACCTCGGTGTGCCCGTCCCGAAGGGATTGGAGAACCTGTTTCATGCTGGTTTTTGCGTCCCGTCGAGTTCTGTGATTGCGTCGCTGAGTGAGAAACTGGTTGTCGCAGTGCCATCGCGGACCATGTCGGTGATCCGCAGCATCAGCAGGGTCGAGGCCTCGATCTCGCGCCAGTCGCGAGCGGGGCCTTCGCCGAAAGGCTGCATCGCCGCAGCCCTGTGGCCGACATCCTTGGGCCAGAAGCGCCAGCGCCGAAGCCGTTCACCCTTCCAGACCGTCATGCGACGGAAGTCGTCGATCTTGCAGATCACATCGTCCTGCTGGGCATTTACCGTCTCGTTGATGCCCTCGAAGGGTTCGCTCCGGGCGGTGAGCATCAGCGAAAAAATGTCGCCGCGA
Organism: Solirhodobacter sp.; assembly: GCF_964715405.1. Lineage (NCBI taxonomy): Bacteria > Pseudomonadati > Pseudomonadota > Alphaproteobacteria > Rhodobacterales > Paracoccaceae > Solirhodobacter > Solirhodobacter sp. Next base: position 41,006 of record NZ_CBAICG010000028.1, read on the forward strand.
TCGGTCGCGAGCGAGAGAGAGAAGTTGTCGTCGGGCTCGGCCGGGTCGGCTTGCAAGAGGGTGATGCGGAAGCCGTCGGGTAGCCCGCGCCAGGCGAGCATGTGGACAAAAAGGTCGATCCAGTGCCCGGCGTTGCCGCAGATGCGGGTGCCTTCCTCGGGCTTGCGATACCAGTGATCCGGGCCGATCACATGGCCGGAGACACAGCAGTTGAGCGAGAGCGGCCCGTCGGGGCGGTCGCCCAAGGTCTGGTGCAACGCGCGCACGGCGGCGGAAAACGGGCGGTTGTAGCCGACGAACACCCGCTTGCCGGCCTTGGCCATCGCCACGCGAAGTGTCGCCAATTGCGCGATGGAGACGGCGACCGGTTTTTCGACGTAGACATCTTTCCCTGCCGCCAGCGCCCGCGCGGCATAGTCGCTGTGCGAGGCGTGGTTGGAGGCGACGTAGACCAGACGCACCTGCGAGTCGTTCAGGATATCGTCGACACCGCGCGCCACGTTCGGCACCGCCAGAAGCCGCGCAGCGGTGCGGGCGGCGGTGGGGTTGGTGTCATAGACCCAGCGGATGCGGCGGCCAAAGCGGCGGGTGAGGAAATAGCCCAGTGTCGCGGTGCCGAACTGACCGCAGCCGATCAGGCCGATGTCCTGCGGATCATGCCGCCGGAACACCAGCGCGGGGGCCCGGCGGGTACGGGCGGCCACCTTGAACATCGTCCGGCCAAGGCCGTAGATGCCAATGTAACGCAGTGTCTTGCGCAGCGCGCTCATGTGGCGGGCCCAGCCATCCTGTCGGCGCGGCGGCGACTCACCGCCAGACGCCCCGCGCATCGACGATCCGCCCATCCGGGCGGGGGGTGCCCTTGAAGGCCCTGTGATCGACCAGCATCACGTGCACGTCGGCGCGTCGCCGGGCCTCGTCGAACGCGACCAGCGATACCCCTTCGGACAGCGCGCGCGGCAATTTGGCGATGAATGGCTCCACCACCAGCAGCGGGCCGCGCAGGTCCAGCGCAAGGTGCGCCACGATCTCCAGCGCAGGGCTTTCACGCAGGTCGTCGATGTCGGGTTTGAAGGCGAGCCCGTAGCAAGCCACCGTGACCTCTTGCGGGGTCATGTCGGGGTTTGCGGCCAGATGCGCGGCGATCGCGGCCCGCACCTTGTCCATGATCCACTCGGGCTTGGCGTCGTTCACCTCGCGCGCGGTGCGGATCAGGCGCGCCTCGTCGGGCGCGCTCGCGACGATGAACCACGGATCGACGGCGATGCAGTGGCCGCCGACACCCGGGCCGGGTTGGAGAATCTTGACGCGCGGATGGCGGTTGGCCAGCGAGATCAGTTCCCAGATGTCGATGTCGAGCTTGTCGCAGATCAGCGACAGCTCGTTGGCGAAGGCGATGTTCACGTCCCGGAAGCTGTTTTCGGTCAGCTTGACCATCTCGGCGGCGCGCGGACTGCTGGCATGCACGCAATCGCCGGAAACGAAGATCCGGTAAAGCTGCGCGGCCAGCGCCGAGCAGCGCGCCGTGGTGCCGCCGATGACGCGATCGTTGGTCACCAGTTCCTGCATCACCTTGCCGGGCAGTACACGCTCGGGGCAATGCGCGATGCGGATGTCGGAGGCTTCGCCGTGGCTCTGCGGGAAGCTCAGATCGGGGCGGGCGGCCGCCAGAATTTCGGCCATCCGCTCGGTGGTGCCGACCGGCGAGGTGGATTCGAGCACGACCAGGTTGCCGCGCGCCAGAACCGGCGCAATCGAGGCTGCGGCCGCCTCGACGTAGGAGATGTCGGGGGCCCGGTTCTCGCCACGGAAAGGCGTCGGCACGGCGATCAGGAAGGCGTCGGCGGGCTCTGGCGTGGTCGTGGCCCGCAGGTAGCCGCCGGTGACGGCCGAGCGCACGGCGATATCGAGCTCGGGCTCGACGATATGGATTTCGCCGCGATTGACGGTGTTCACCGTGGCCTCGTTGATATCGACGCCGATCACCGTGTAGCCGCGTGATGCGAACATCGCTGCGGTCGGAAGACCAATGTATCCGAGACCGATCACCGAGATTCGTTTGAAATCGTCGTCGCGCATGTCTTGCTGCCTCATTGCCTTGCTCAGAGAGTCTTCCGCCGATGCCAATCGCGCAAGGCGGCCAGGATCCGTCCGGTCGCCTTGCCGTCGCCATAGGGGTTATGTGCGACGCGCATTTGACGGTATGCCTCGGCATTGTCCAGAAGCCGGGCGGTCTGCCGCAGGATGGTATCGACATCGGTCCCGACCAAAAGCACCGTTCCGGCATCGACGGCTTCCGGTCGTTCGGTGGTCTCGCGCATCACCAGCACCGGCTTGCCAAGCGCCGGCGCCTCTTCCTGGACACCGCCCGAATCGGTCAGGATGATGTCGGCGCGGCTCATCAGGTAGACGAAGGGAAGGTAGTCCTGCGGCGGGATCAGGTGGACGTTGGGCAGCCCCGACAGGCGGGCCTCGACCGGGCCCTTGACGTTCGGATTGAGATGCACGGGGTAGACGATCTCGACATCCGGGCGCGCCGCCAGCAGGCGCAAGGCCTCGCAGATGCGCTCGAACCCGGCGCCGAAGCTTTCGCGGCGGTGGCCGGTCACCAGGATCATCCGCCGCGACGGATCGAGGTGGAAGCGGGCCGCAAGGTCGCTTTGCAGCGCCGCGTCGGCATCGAGCAGCGCTACGACCTCGTGCAGCGCGTCGATGACGGTGTTGCCGGTCACGAAGATGCGCGCCTCGGGCACCGCCTCGGCCAGCAGGTTCTGCCGCGCCCGCTCGGTCGGCGCGAAATGCAGTTCGGCGATGGCGCCGGCGACCTTGCGGTTCACTTCCTCGGGCCAGGGCGAATAGATGTCGTGCGTTCGCAGCCCGGCCTCGACATGCGCAACCGGCACGCGGGCGTAGTAGGCGGCCAGCGAGGTGGCGAGCGTGGTCGTGGTATCGCCGTGCACCAGCACGAGGTCGGGGCGGTAGCCCTCCAGCACCGGCTTCAGCCCTTCCAGCACGCCGCAGGTGACCCCGGTCAGGTCCTGCCCCGGCCGCATCAGGTCGAGGTCGTGATCCGGGACGATGCCGAACAGTTGCAACACCTGATCAAGCATGCCGCGGTGCTGGGCGGTGACACAGACCCGCGCCTCGATGTCGGTCGCCGCGGCAAGGGCCTTGGTGACAGGCGCCATCTTGATCGCCTCGGGGCGCGTGCCGAAAACCGTCAGGACTTTCATCTGGGCCTCGCCGCTCATGGTTTTGCCTTGCCCTGCCGCCATGCGTCCAGCACGCGCTGGTAAAGGGCAAGCGTCTTGTCCGCAATCTTCGCCGGGCTGAACTCGCGGATCACGGTTTCGCGGGCGCGGGCCCCGAACCGCTTGCGCAGGGCTTCGTCGGCCAACAAGGCGCCGATCCGGTCGGCCATCGCGGCATCGTCGCCGACCGGCACGATGAAGCCGCTTTCGCCGTCCGTCAGGTGAAGGCTGACATCGCCGACGTCGGTGGACACCACCGGGCGCGCCATCGACATCGCCTCCCAGACCGAGACGGGCGAGGATTCGGCCAGCGAACTGCAGACGTAAACGTCGAACCGCCCCAGCAGCGGTCGGACATCGGCGCGGCCGCCGACCCATTCGATGCTGTCGGAAAGGCCAAGGCTGCGGGCCAACTCGCCCAACTCGGCATGAAGCGTTTGCTGGTTCGGGTAGACCGGGCCGATCACCACAACCCTGAGATCGGGGATCCGCAGCTTCACCGCCGCGGCAGCGCGGATCAGCGTTTCCAGCCCCTTGATGCGGTTGATGTTCGCCACCGTGCCGATCACCGGCGCCGCGCCGAGATGGGTCAGGACGTCGGCATCCCCGGCGAGCGGCAGGGCCGGATCGAAGTGGGCGGCATCGACCGTCGAGGGGATCACGTCCTGCACCCGGTGCGCCAGCAGATTGCCGTAGTAATCGCGCGACCGGTTGGAGGCGAAGATGAACCCTGTCGGCAACGGCGACAGGCGTCGGAAGACCCAGCGGATGACCTCGGGCATCTGCGTGTCGTTCAGGTGCCAGACCGAGGGGATGCCCGCCCACCGCGCGGCCAGAACCGCCTTGTATTGCCAGCTTCCCCCGGAGGCATGGACCAACTCGATCCGCTCGCGGCGCAGCAGGCGCGCCAGGCGGATCACCTCGATCGGCGAGAAGAGCACAAAGCCGAGCGCGACGCGCCATTCCTTGGTGATGCGGGTCATTGGCAATGCCACGTGGCGCACGCCAGCAGCATCGCAGGCCGCGATGAACGCCTCCGAGTTGGCGCGCGGCATGACGATCAGCGTCCGCGCCGCGTCACCCAGCGCCGCCGCCACCCGCACCATCCGGATCTGCGGCCCGCCGAGTTTGGCTTCCTCAATGATATTGGCTACGAGCATTAAAATCCTTGTTCGACACAGGTGTTTTCTGTGAGGCCGATTTGAAAAATTGGTATATCGCGAAAAACACCACAATCGCGGCTGAAAGGCTTATCCCCCTGACTCCGGAGCCACAACATGTGGTGCGAGGGCTTGCGGCAGGCGTCGCGTTTCCGTATTGTTCTCACATGCCCGCCCGCTGGAAATCTGATCGCCCAATGTCGCGCCAGGCTTTCGAGGCGCGCTTTCCCGAT